>NZ_FSRC01000002.1:900000-1127893 GCF_900129785.1 Algoriphagus halophilus | reverse complement strand
TGGTTCTCGCCCGGTGCCAAGGTAACCGGACCCGGAGTGATCGCGCTCAATCCACTCAATGGATCGCTCACTGTCACATCTGTCAAGGTCACGTTGCCTGTGTTGCTCACATCGAAGGTGTACGTGATCACATCTCCTGCAGCATTGTAGGTAGATGGTGTAGCACTCTTCACAATGTCGATCGACGGAGTTTGAGTTGCATTTACAGTTTCTGTATCCGAGTTAGATACCACTCCATTTCCGGAAGCAGTAGCGATGTTCGTTACAAAACCTGCGTCAATATCAGTTTGAGAAATGGTATAACTTCCAGTTGCAGTTACACTTGCACCCGGTGCTAAAGGACCATTTACATCTGCAATACCTGCTATTTTATCATCTGAAACGCTGAATGGTCCATCAAGAGTCACATTTCCAGAATTGGTAATCACATAATCATAAACTACTACATCGCCAACTGCTGAATATGGATCTCCTGATTTAACCTGCTTGTCTAAGGTCAATTCATAATTTTGACAAACTGAAACGATTGTAGGAGTATCGTTGTCTACAGCAGTTCCTGATAAGTCAGATACGGTGAAACCATTGGCATCTCCACTTGCAGTAGCTTGGTTTTGCACCTGACCATTTTCGATATCAGTAGCTGTAATAGTGTAAGAAGCAGTATAAATCCAAGATTCTCCAACACCTAATTCTGCATCTCCGTTTCCATCGTCTGAAAGAGTCAATGCCACCACTGGGTTTGGAGCCTCAAAAAGTGGATCAGAAATCTGAATATTTGTCAATGGATAAGCTCCATTGTTGGTCAATGTAAAGCTGTAGTCAATTGTTGGATTTAAGGTTGGATCTAAACAATCTTCTCCGGTAGGTCCATTGGTTGCTTCTTTTACTAATGTAAGGCTACATACTCCTACATTGACAGTAATTTCAACCATTTCACTTTCACACTCAGTACCATCAATTTTGGATTGACTTACATAATAAGTAAACACACCAGCTGAAGCAGTGGAGATAGAAGGCGCTCCCTGTAAAGGATCCATATTGGAATCAAACCAATTGATTAGATAGTCAGAAGAAAAAGGAGCAACAGAAATAGCCTGTAATTGATCAACACCAGAACCTACACAAAAATCAAAAGAAGCAGGAGCTGGTGATGGAGCTTGTAGTGGTAATACGATATCAAAATATGCAAATTTTTCACATTGGTTTCCACCAACTGAAAAATACTGATATCCTATTTTATAGGTGTCACCAGGACCTGCAGAAGTCAAATCAATTTCACCCGTTGCAGGATCTATAGTGATCGTACCTGTGTTTCCAACACCTTGCTCAGAAATAAAGAATTCACCTTCCTGAATTCCTGAAATAGTAGGAAACGCAGAATCGCCGCAAAAATCATCAGAATTATATGTAATAGTCGCAGTACCAAGTTCTATTTGAACAGGAATAGATTCCACAAAATCAGCAAGGGAGGATTGATCACTTGCTCCAGAAGCTCTGGACTTAATAAATATATTACCAATTGAAACTCCAGCACAAGCGTCACCAACTACATTTAACAGCGCAGTGAAATCCACTGCTGCTTCAACAAATTGTTCTGCATCGTAAGGAGCTCCATAAGTATTTAGAGGATCGATAGTTCCATTGATACTTCTAGCTGCAATAGCAAGTGGACCAGGCGTGTTTAGCTTCCAAGCAAACCCTCCATTTCCATCTGGCTCCCAAGTATAAAAGTCAACGTTAGGAGTACTAGCAAACTCAACCGCAATTAAAAAGTCACCTACTGTTCTACCTCCATCAGGTCCATTTGCAGAAAAAGTACCGCCTGCAACAGGGGTAATTTCATTTTGTAAGAACTCGAAATCTACATAAGCATTACCATTTGTTGCAAGTCTATCGGCACCAACAAAAATCCATTGATCTTTAGTTACCACATCGGTACCTATATGTAAGTACACATTACCCAAATCATTTTTTGGCTGCACATTACCAGTGGTCCAACTCCAATCATTTGGATTTTGATCAAACTTACTTGATGAAAAGATGTTTCCAGTTCCTGGGGTAGTGATCGCTCTTATTTCATCTTTGAAATAAAAGCTGGTGCTTATATTTACTGGAACAGCAACATTGCCATTGGCAGTAAATACATGCCCTCCATCACCTGATAAGCCCGGAAACCAATCACCTACACCCGAAGGAGCAGGAAAATTAGCTCTTAAATCCCCATCGATGGAGAAGCCCCCTGTTGGCTCAGACACATCAATGGTAGCTGGGAGAGTTATTTGGGCAAATGCTCCTGAGGTTAACAGAAAAAATAAAACCAATAAAATCTGGATTGATTTTAAAGACTCCATCTCCCTTCTAACCTTTTCGAAAAATCCACTTGATGGTGGTTGGGAGGTTAATTGACAATTGGATAAAGTGTCCATATCGTGTTTTTTAAAATTTTTCGAGTTCGTAAAACTTTCGTCAATAATTAACTTTTATTAATTTCTTATTGAATTATTTCAATTTTTAGTACTCAAAACCATAAATAATTCAACATTCAATAACAAATAGATCTTCATTTTTTGCCTTAAAAGGTATTATGTCAATCCAATTATGCGTTAAAAATACATTTTTTTGCTTTTCATATCCAAATAAATGCATAAAAATATTTTTACGTAATGCATTTTTTTTGCTACGAAATTATTTTTCAAGTATTTAAAATCGATTTTTAGGGGCTTAAAGGGGCTAAATAGACGAAAAATGCTATCTCATTGAAAATCAGAAGATTTTGAAAAAAAGAAAAAATACAATTGCTCCTTATGCACAATATCTATATACAGACTAAAAAAATTGTTTTTCTTTTAGATACAAGAAGAAAATTAGTATCTAAGGCCAAGTAATCAATTCAATAATGTCTCAAGAAATAATATCATGCTTCGAATCTCAAAAAACTACCGCAATCCAATGGAGAACCTCATCCCGTAAAGAAAGAGCAGAACGAATCATCAGAATTCAAAAGTGGATTGAAACAAATATCTCCAGAATTCAAGTAGCCCTTCATGAGGATTTTAAAAAACACCCGGCCGAAACAGATATTAGTGAAATTTATCCTGTGACGGCAGCAATTAAGCATACCCTTAAAAACCTAAAAACCTGGATGTCGCCAAAAAAAGTTGCTCCGGGATTATCCATGACCGGAACCAAGGCAAAGATTGTATACGAACCTAAAGGAGTCTCTTTAATCATCAGCCCATGGAATTATCCGTTCAATTTAGCTATTGAACCTTTGATATCAGCCTTGTCAGCAGGTTGCCCAGTAATATTAAAACCTTCAGAACTATCTCCTCATACCTCTGGATTAATACAGAATATGGTAGAGGAAATTTTTGATCCCTCTGAAGTCCGGGTATTTAATGGTGATGCAGAGGTAGCTAAAAAACTCCTTGAACTCCCCTTTGATCATATATTTTTTACTGGCAGCCCCACAGTGGGAAAACTCGTCATGGAAGCCGCCTCCAAAAACCTTAGCTCCGTAACCCTTGAATTAGGTGGGAAATCACCTACAATCATTCATAGTGATGCAGATTTAAATGATGCTGCTTTTAAAATTATATATGGAAAATTTTTAAACTGTGGACAAACCTGTATTGCCCCAGACTATTTATTGGTTCAAAAGGACATTAAAGATCAATTACTTATGGAGCTTAAGGTGGCCATCCAAAAAATGTATGATCCTCAATATAAAGGAATTGAAAAATCAGCGGATTTAGCTAGAGTCATCAATCTAAAACACTTTAATAGGCTTTACTCCTTGTTAGAAGATTCTAAATCAAAAGGTGCGAAGGTGGAATTTGGAGGAAATTCTAACCTAGAAACACTTTATATAGAGCCTACCCTTATATCTAATATCACAGAAGATATGGCTATCGCTGAAGAAGAGATATTTGGCCCCTTACTCCCCATCCTCTCCTACTCAACAATTGAAGAGGCCATTTCCCTAATTAATAAAAAGCCTAAACCACTGGCCTTATATTATTTTGGGGAAGAAAGTGACACCTATAAAAAGGTGATCCATGAAACTAGCTCAGGAAACGTAGTCTTTAACGATTGCGTGCTACATTTTCTCCATCCTAACTTGCCTTTTGGAGGGGTCAATAACAGCGGGATTGGAAAATCACATGGTTATTATGGTTACCTTTCTTTTTCTAATGAAAAGGGAGTATTAAAACAAAGAGTGGGTTTTAACAATTCTACTTTAATGAAACCTCCCTATGATAAAAAGACTCAAAAAATTATTTCAACTTTAATCAAATGGTTATGATAAAAAACTTTTTTGCAATTCGATTTTTAGTTGCCCTGGCAATACCACTCTTATTTTTTTCCTGTAGCTCTGATTCGGATGATCCTGTATTGGAGCCGATCGTTGCAATGGATATTTATGATGAACCCTATGGAAGTGACGAGGATAATTCTATGGACATATTTTTACCAGAAGGCAGGACAAAAGAATCTACACCTGTATTTGTCTACATTCATGGAGGGGCTTGGAACAGTGGTGATAAAAGTGAAATATTAGCTTTTAGGACATTATTGGAATATTCCTTCCCTGGATATGCGATAGTTTCACTGAATTATAGCTTATATGATTTAGGTAACGGCTCTGGCCAGTTTCCTGCCCAAGAAAATGATATCATAGACGCTATTAATTATATAGCATCGAAAACAGATGACTGGAATGTATCTGATGAACTCATTCTCGCAGGTGCAAGTGCAGGGGGACATTTGGCACTTTTACATAGTTATAAGCATCCGGAGATCGGAAATATACAAGCTGTAATGGCTCTATTTCCTCCAACAGACTTGATTTCTTTATATGATTTCAACACCCTTACCCAACAAGGATTACAGCTTTTGCTTGATGGAACTCCAGAAAACAAGGAAACTGCCTACCTAGAATCTAGTCCTATTAATTATGTATCCTCTACGAGTGTACCCACGGTCTTCTTTCATGGTACGGAGGATGTGGTAGTCCCTATTTCACAAAGTGAATTATTAGAAAGTAAATTAAAAGAGGCAGGTGTTTCTTATTACTATGAAGCGATTCCAGGCCAAGGCCATGGGTTCGGACTGAGTACCTACCCTATAATAATTCAAAAAGCTGCTGATTTTATTAATAGCGAACAATAAAAAAACCCCGCTTTTGCGGGGTTACCAATTTTTTTAGACTCTTTCCAGTCCCGTAGACTGTGCCCTCGATTTGATGGCATTTACTACTTTTTCCGAAGGTTGAAGCTTGATCTGGTTTAATTGCTCCAAGGTGCTCAGCATTTCTACGTATTCTTCCATCAACGACTCGTCATTGTGTAAGGCTTGCACTAAAAGATCTTGTTCATCCTCGGTCATTTCCTGATAGATATATCTCATCAGGTCATTTGGGGTAAATAGTTTTGTCATAGGCAACATTAAGGTGTTTCATTTTTTTTCTTAAATGAATTAGCGCATACCTCATTCTTCCCAATGCGGTATTGATGCTAACTCCAGTTTGATCGGCAATTTCCTGAAAACTCATATCCAGGTAATGCCGCATAATTAATACTTGCTTTTGTGCTTCAGGAAGCTCCTCGATCAACCTTTTGACAAGCTCGACAGTCTCATCTCTCATTTGACGATCTTCGACCGTTTCTTCCGCAAATCTCAACGAATTGAAGACATTTGAACCATCCTCCATTAATATCATTGGATATCGCTTTGCTTTTCTAAAATGATCAATGGCCAGGTTATGCGCAATACGCATTACCCAAGGTTGAAATTTACCCTCTTCATTATATTTATCAGAATTGAGGGTATTCACAACTTTTACAAATACCTCCTGCAACAAATCTTCAGCAATTGCTTGATCCTTAACGATCAAGAATATTGTGGTATAAAGTTTACTTTGGTATCGATCTACCAAAAGATCAAAGGCAGCATCATTTCCACTTCTATATTGAGAGATCAAATCGCTGTCTTGAGGTCCTTTTCTTTTACTCATCTTCAGTTGGTTTATGAACAACGTAGAAGTCTATACCATAGTATTAATTAAGTGTGAAACAAAATGAAAGAATTTTAAAAATATGATTTACGATACACCCTTGCAAAGAAAACTACTCTTTTTGCATCATAAAATGCACGAAAATCATGAAACCAAATATTATTTCGTATTATCGATCTAACACTAAATTTTTGGAATCCCTATTTAAATTGTAAGAACGGAAAGTACCAAGGTTCATGCCAAAAAATGTTAAATCGTATTCTTTCCTAAGACTATTTTACACCCCTACATTCGTGAGTTTTACATACCATTGATTAACTTCGTGAAATCGATTAAAATTAAATTAGAAGATGGAATTAAGCGGAAAGATTATACAAGTTCTACCAGAAGTAGGCGGTAATTCTAGAAATGGAAATGCTTGGAGAAAGCAGGAATATATTTTAGAAACAGGGGGTAACTACCCTAAAAAAGTCTGTTTATCAATTTGGGGTGATAAAATTGATCAATTTTCACTTCAAGTGGGGGAGCAAGTAACTTTAGGTGTTGATGTAGAAAGCAGAGAATATAACGGAAGATGGTATACGGATGTAAAAGCTTATAAAGTAGATAGAACAGGCAATGGAGCACCTAGCACTCCTTCCGCTAACGAAATGCCTGAAGTAAGCAGTTTTCATTCAGACAGCGATGAAGATACGCTACCATTTTAATTGAAGGCAGCTCATGTGGGATGATTTTGATGAAAATTCAGAATGGGACGATGAGGATGAAGAGAACTTTAACAATCCTCAGGACCGGATTTATAAACATCCTTTGATGATAAAAGCCAGAGACATCATTGCTTTAACTCATGCTTTGGTAGGTAGTCTCGACGAAGCTAGAAAAGAATTATATGGAGGCTTGATGATGGAAGATGCGACAATGATGAGTTCCAAGTTTGCAGGTACCGAAGGCCTGGAAGATTATGTCGCTAAAATGGAGAATGCTACCATTATGAAAGTACATGCTAAAAGTCTGAGAGCGATGACTTACCAGCTTGCTGTTGAATCCACTCATGCCGAAGAGCATTTGCAATTGCTGCGAGATGCGATTGAAGAATACCGTAAGCTTTTCGTAGAATGGATCAAGGGTTTTGATGCCAATGAAAAATACGATGATGGCTGGGGAATTTTTACAGACTAAAATTTTCCTCCACCAAAGCTAAAGCCCATCCATGCGCCGAAGAACATTAGCAAAAGCGTAATAAGGATCACTAAAATGAGGACATTCAAAGGAACTTCCCATTTTTCCCCTCCAACGGTAAATCGAATTGGTTTCTTCCAGTTCATAGTATAAAAAAAAATGCGGCCTAGGCCGCATTTTTCATTTCTTTAAAATCTCCTTCCAACCTTTTTGTTCTATTTGTAAAGCAGAAGCTTCTACTTTTTCTCTTAAAGATGTTTTGAATTCATCCATTTTCGAAGCTACATTTTGATCAAAAGAGCCTACAATAGAAGCAGCCAAAATACCGGCATTTTTACCTCCATTTAATGCTACTGTAGCCACCGGAATCCCAGAGGGCATCTGAAGGATGGATAAAATACTGTCCCAACCATCTATGGAATTAGAGCTTAATATTGGAACTCCAATCACAGGCAAACTAGTTAATGAGGCCACCATTCCAGGTAAGTGAGCTGCTCCTCCAGCACCTGCCACTATTACTTTGATCCCTCTTTCACGAGCTGAACCTGCATAATCAATCATACGCTGAGGGGTTCTGTGAGCCGAAACCACCGTCAATTCATACTCAACCCCAATTTCCTCTAAAAATTGGGCTGCTTCTGACATAATAGGAAGATCCGATTGGCTTCCCATAATAATTCCTACTGATGGCTTCATTAGATGGATTTGATTTTAATTAGATCTTTTATTTTCAGTGCTTTGGTTTTGAGTGCAGATACATCTTCATCCAATACAGTTACATGCCCCATTTTCCGAAACGGCTTGGTTAATTTTTTACCATACATATGTATGTAGACACCCTTTTCTGCCATCGCAACTTCCTGTCCTTCTACTACTGCGGGGCCTGTAAATCCTTCCTCACCCAATAAATTAATCATGGCTGCAGGGCATCTTAATTCAGGATTACCCAGAGGCCAATTCATCACTGACCTTAAATGCTGCTCAAACTGGGAGGTAAAGTTTGCCTCAATCGTATGGTGCCCACTATTATGGGGCCTTGGAGCAATTTCATTTACCAACACCTCTCCCTCTTTGGTTACGAACATTTCCACAGCCAAAATCCCAACCATCCCCAACTTTAAAATTACATCTTTAGCTATTTCTTTGGCTTTCTCTTCTACCTCTTTGGATATTTCTGCCGGGGCAAATAAGAATTCTACCAAATTGGCAGTAGGGTGAAAAGCACATTCAACAGCTGGATAAACGGTCAAATCACCGGCCTCATTTCTTGCAACCGTAACTGCAATTTCTTTATCAAAATCAATTAATTTTTCCAACAATCCAGGAGCATCAAAGGCTTTGTCCAAATCCTCTTCAGATTTTATCACTTGGACTCCTCTGCCGTCATACCCTTCTTTCCCCAGTTTATTTACTGCAGGAAGGAAACTTTTATTGTGGATAACTTCAGACTTGTCTGCTGTCAAAATAAATTCAGCCGTGGGGATATCATGTTGTTGATAAAATTGTTTTTGCTCCCTTTTATCCTGAATCAATTGAAGAATCTTCGGTTGTGGATAAACTTTCTTTCCTTCAGATTCAAGTTTTATAAGCGCCTCAGCATTAACACTTTCAATTTCAACAGTAATCACATCACATTCTTTTCCGAATGCATATACGGTATCAAAATCCTTAAGAGAACCTACCGTAAATTTCTGAGAAAGGTCTTTGCAAGGAGCATTTGGATCAGGGTCCAAAATGTGGATATCTTGATTATAATTAATTGCAGATTGAATCAGCATTCTGCCTAACTGTCCTCCACCGAGAACTCCTAAAACAGGGGATTGGTTTTTATTCGCCATAGCTAAAATTGAATCACAAAAATACGAGAATCTGGGGGAAGGAAAAACTCATTCCTACTCTTGAAACCTGATTCCCATCAACTCCATTAATTTATGCGCATTAAAACTTGGGCATGGCCCTTTTTTTAATTTATAATCAAAGTTGATGGTATCATCCAAAATCTCCGAATGAAAACTTCGGTTTTCAACACCTGCAATCTTTCCTTCTAAAGCCGAAAGTTCTATATCATGCGTACTGACTATGCCTAACCCTTCTGTTTTTGCTACCTGTTTAAGCAAAGCCTCACTACCCGCTATTCGATCTTCTGTATTGGTACCTTTTAAAATTTCATCCAATAGAAAAAATATTTTCTCCTTCTTCTCCAATCGCTCGATCAGATTATGAATTCTACTTAGTTCGGCATAAAATGAACTGACAGACTCTCCTAAATTATCCGTATTCCGCATACTGGTGTAGAGCTGAAAATCGCCCATTTTAAATTTACTCGCAAATGGTTTCAACCCTATATTTGCCATGACCGCATTTATGCCAAGTGTTCTCATAAATGTCGTCTTTCCGCTCATGTTTGCCCCCGTTAAAAGAATGAATTTCTGCATAAGCCCTAATTGAAAGTCATTCGCAATTGCTTTTTCAGGTTTCAACAAGGGATGCGAAATTTCTGATCCTACCAAGACTGCAGAATCATCAAATTCGAGATCACCATGAACGCCAATTTCATACTCAAAAGCACCTAATGAAACCAAGACTTCCCAATCTTCTAATAGATCAGGGATTTTTGCCATCGCCTCACCATGGATATTTATCCAAGTCTGAAATTGCTTCATCAACATCAAATCGGTCCATAAAAGTAGATTGAAAGGTATATAAAGGATATTCAATCTATTATCAATCCACATCCCTAAGCGATCCAATTGTTTAAATAGTTGAGAAGCGCTTTCCTTTTTGGTTAGGATTAACTGATGTTTTTCTTTCAACAAAGGTGAGGAAAACTCCATTTTCTCCAATTCATATAACCAGGTAGTATAGGCTTTCAATTGGCTTCTAGTCGGAAGCTTTTCGGATGCTTCCTTCAAAAATTTAAAAACATAGCCCAATGGGATTAATCCTAACAAAATCCAAACTCCTACTATAGCTCCGGGGATAACTCCAACTATAGACAATCCTACCAATATCAACCCGAAAACTGGACCTAGAATTGACAAAACAGAGATATATAAGGGGATTTTTTTCTGGCTAGTAAGTAATTCCCGCCAATGTGAAGAGGATTTTTCCTCTGAAAAAAAAGCAATCCCACAGCTCTCAATTGCTTTTAACAAGCCTGGCTTTCCTGCTAATTCCTCACTTGCTTTTTGAAGCTTTTTAGCTTCTTTTTGATCAAAGGAGCTTTTCATTAAATCTGCTAACTTTTTCCGAGCTCCTTTCGATATGGTATGATTTACCAATTGAAATAAGGAATGTTCTCCAAAAAGATCCAAGTCATTGGCAAAAGGGTGATTCTTGTCTTGAAATTCTTTTCCTTGATCAATTCCTACCAGTTCCCGGTCTTTCCTTTGACCTGCCTGTTTATCAATTAAAATTAAGGCATTGTAAATCGCTTCCTGGTCCTTTTTATAGTTATATTTCTGAATAGAGCTAATAAAAATAATGATCGCAGCTATCAATGGTAAGACCCAAATTACGGATTGGGATAAGGTCAACACCCCAAAAATTCCTATCCCTACAAAAATAAGGAGCCTTAAAAAAGACAATCTTCCAGCACTGCTTTTTACTTGAGCAATTTTACCCGGAAGATCATCCATATCATAATCAAATCCCTTCATGCCCAAAGATAGTACAACCAACTCTGCCTGAAAAAGGATTCTTTACAAACCACCTGAAAAGGATTCCCGTTGAAACATGTAAATCTTATTACAATGAAAAAAGGAAAACACAAACCAAAAGAGAAACCAATTGATGAGGCTTATACAGAGGATTGGGATTTAGAAAATGGAATGGGAATTCTTCCAGAAGACATTTCTCTCACTCAAAATATCGGCTGTGTTGGAGGTAGAAAAAAATCTAAATCCAATAAGAAATCAAATAACAATGAAGACCTTTCATCCTAATTTCATTTAGTAGGGTATTTATGTATTTTTAAAAAAGAAATGATAACATACTTCTTACTGGAAAGTAGGCACGATTTTTACTAAACTTTTATACTCTTTTACTCCAACCCATAATTATATGAACCATTTTACAAAGTTTCACTCACTTTTATTCCTAGCATTGGTAGGCCTTATTGGGTTTTCCTGTAATTCAGAGGATGATGTCCCTGCAGAGGCAGACACTTCAATTGTTGTCGAAGTTTCCCAAGTAAATCAAAAATTTGAGGATCTAGATAACCTTACCTTAGCTGTCCTTGAGAGCACTGGCTTAGGAGCTCGTAAATCCAATACTGCTGCTGGAGATTTTTGTGCATCAACAGAAGTGACCACCAATTCTGAGCAAAAATTAATCACAATTGATTTTGGGGCAGGGTGTGAAAGTCCAAACGGAGTGAGTAGAAAAGGAAAAATAATTATTGCTTATTCTGGAAACCTATTGGTTCCAGGTGCAAACATCGTCACCACCTTCGAAGGTTATGAGGTAAATGGCTATAAAGTTGAAGGTACTCGAACCATTACCAATACCAAACTGGACATTTTTACAAGCACAATTACTTTGGCTGTAAAAATTGAAAATGGAAAAGTGACTTTTCCAGATGGAAAGTTTGTTACGATCAATACAGATGAAATCAGAGAAATCACTTTAGGTAGCTCTGGATATGAAGCCAAATTAACTGGAACAGCGAGCGGAAAAAGCCTAGAAGGCAATGACTATACCGCTACCGTTACAGAAAGCCTTATCATTACACAGTCCTGTCTGGAATCTGGAATTTATAGCCCAAGCAGTGGCCAAATCCAGTTCACTTATAAAGGAGCATCCATGACCTTGGATTATGGTTCCGGAGAATGCGATAAGGCTGGTACAATCACTTATCCAGGAGGCACCAAAGACATCACTTTCGATTAATTTTGTTTGATTTTCTCAAAAACGGCTATCTTTCGAGGTAGCCGTTTTTGTTTTATGGAAAAGAAAAAAATTGATGGGTATGACCATATCCGATACAAAAGAGCCCAAATCTCCCCGGAAGAAATGATTTCAAAATCGAAAGAATTCTTCTTTGAAATGGATCAAAGAAGAACAGTGAGAGAATTTGATCCGAGACCAATTCCAATGGAGGTTATCGAGAATATTATCAAAACTGCAAGCACCGCTCCTTCAGGTGCACATAAGCAACCTTGGACATTCTGTGTAATCTCTGATCCAGAAGTCAAGAAAAAAATCAGATTAGCCGCTGAGGAAGAAGAGAGAATCAGTTACGACGGTAGAATGAGTGAAACTTGGAAGTCAGACTTAAAACCCTTGGGAACAAATTGGGAAAAACCATTTTTAGAAGATGCTCCTTACTTAATTGTGGTCTTCAAGCAGTCTTATGGTATGGAAAACGGAGCAAAAGTTCAACATTATTATGTAAGCGAATCCGTTGGAATAGCATGTGGGTTTTTAATTGCGGCAATTCACCAAGCTGGATTGGTAGCAGTCACCCACACTCCTAGTCCCATGAATTTTTTAAGCCAAATTCTCCATCGTCCTTCCCATGAAAAACCATTTTTATTGGTACCAGTGGGATATCCCAAGGAAGAAACCTATGTACCTGATATTCACCGAAAATCTCTTGAGGAAATAATGATAAGGTTCTAAAAAAGGCGATCAAAAATTTTTTGATCGCCTTTTTTAAAAATTGGAAGCGGTTTATGATTCTTCTTCTGCCGCCTTTTCTTTGATTTGATGAACCACTCTTTGTGGGAATGGAATTTCAATTCCATGCTTTTCAAATTCCGAATTAATAGCTTCCATACCCGCAAAATACATTGGCCACATGTCCGCTGACTTTGCCCAAACTCTGACTACAATATCCAAAGAGCTATCCCCAAAATTATTCAATGCAACAAAAGGTGCCGGGTCTTTCAATGCTCTCGGATCATTCTCAAAAATGTTTAAGATGATCTCTTTTGCTTGCTTAATATTCGTTCCATAGGCAACACCCACCTTTAACTCAGCTCTTCTTGTCTCTTGTGTACTCATATTGACAATGTCAGAATTTGCCAGGTTACCATTAGGGATAATCACCTCCTGATTATCAAAAGTCATCAAATGAGTATATAAGATCTGAATTTTTGCAACGGTTCCGGTATGGCCCTGAGCGACCACCACATGTCCAACTTTGAATGGTTTAAAAGCCAATATCAATAAGCCCCCTGCAAAATTAGATAAGGAACCTTGAAGCGCTAAGCCAATAGCAAGACCAGCAGCACCAAATATTGCTAAGAATGAACTTCCTGGAACGCCTAAAATCATTAATACACCTACAAAAACTACTGCATAAAGTAGAATTTTGGAGAAGCCATAAAGGAATTCATTCAAAGATGGAGCATCATCCCTTTTATCTAAAAAGCGCTTTAAACCTGCTAAGATTTTCTTAGCGATAAACTTAGCGACAAAATAAAATAATAATGCGCTAATAATTCGAAGTGCGATCTCTATACCTAAACTAATACCCTCTGCATAAAGTGCATCTGTAGTTTCTTGAGACAGTTCAAACATGATAAATAAATTTGTTGGTTGATGATTATATTAAAACTAAAACTTGCCAGCGAAAAGCCCAATGCCAGCTGATTTCAAAATTTTTTAATTGAGCTGAATTTAATATCCTTTCCCAATCTCGTTTAGAAAAGCTTCTTAATACCGACAAAGGAGCGTCATTTTGAACCATTTTGGATTTGCTAAATAACCTAGTCAGTACTTTGATACTATAATAAGCAAACCAATGACGGTGCAAATCATTGATGACAATTCCCACACGGGATTTTTCACGAAGTGATTTGAGAAGATCAATAAGTTCTTGATCTGTAAAATGATGTGTAAAGAGCGTACAAGTAGTAATATCTACTTTGCAATCTGAAAACCCTGGTTCAAATACATTTTGAACTTCAAAAGTAATTTCGGATTCATTTGATAACCTAACCAGTGCAAGGTCAATAATGTTCCGATTGGCGTCAATTCCTATAAATTTAAACCTATTTTTTTGGGATCTGGACCAATCTGCCATCACTTTGATCATATCCCCACCACCACAACCAATATCTGCGACTTCATAGGTTTCTTGGGGTTTCAGCTTGACCAGTTTAGCAATACCAGAAGTGGTCACATAATTTCCTCCAAGCCATTTATTG
Source organism: Algoriphagus halophilus (assembly GCF_900129785.1). Taxonomy (NCBI): domain Bacteria; kingdom Pseudomonadati; phylum Bacteroidota; class Cytophagia; order Cytophagales; family Cyclobacteriaceae; genus Algoriphagus; species Algoriphagus halophilus. The sequence continues at coordinate 1,113,544 of NZ_FSRC01000002.1, read as the reverse complement.
ATGGTTTTCAATTCATTTAAGGTGTGGTTGAGCTCTTCTCCTCCACAGTCCAGGTTATCCATCAATTCCTTTTCGTAGCTCCTTTGAGAAAATTTGCTCATTACTTTTCTAAATGAAGCGTTTCCAAAGTCAACCCTGGTCCAAACCCAAGAGATAGAATATCCCCAGATACTGCATCGTCATGTAGCATTCGTTCCAGTACAAAAAGTATAGTGGCTGAAGACATGTTTCCAAAATTGCGTAAGACTTCCAATGCATGAAAGTTTACTGACTGGGGTAATCCAAAGGCCTCTTGAACTTTGTTAAGAATTTGTTTTCCACCAGGATGTATAGCAAAGTGCTTTATTTTGGAAACTTGAAACTTCCTTTCAAACAAATCTATTAACTGGTGTATTCCCAGATCTAATAAGGAAGGGATGTACTTAGTCAATCGCATTTCAAAACCAAAATCTCCTATCCCCCAGGCCATATCTTTTTCACCTTCTCTAATTACCTGACTTAAATAGGACTTTATTTTCAAGCCGTGATCTGATTTTTTTAATAAGGCAGCTGCTGCCCCATCCCCAAAAAGTGAATTTGCCAAAATATTATCTTCCACATACTCCTTCTGAAAATGCAACGTGCATAATTCCACAGACACTAATAATACATTTGCATCGGGTTCTGCTTTCAGGATTTTATCAGAAAGCTTAATTCCCGTAAAAGCTGCATAACACCCCATAAAATGCAAGCAATAACGCTCCACAGAACTATCAAGCCCCAAAGAATTCATTAATTCAAGTTCTACTCCTGGGGCTACCATTCCCGTGCAGGAAACCAAAATAAGATGGGTCACCTCCTTTGCCTGTACGGAAGCTTTATCCAAACATTTTTTAGAAGCCTCGAAAGCAAGTTCCGGAGCTGATTTATTAAAAACCCCCATCCTAGATTTGGTTCGAGGAAATGGAGACAATTCTTGATTGTTTGGAAAAAATGTAAACTCGTTTGGATCCTCCTTTTCAAAATCCAACAACACGCTATGCCTGGTTTCAATACCTGATTTTTTATATAAAAACCTTAGCTTTCTAGCCTCCACATCATCGAGTTGATGGGCAAATTTCATAAAACCTGCTATTGAAGCCTGTTTGATTGGATACCCTGGGTTGGCTAAGCCAATACTGACGATGCTGGAATTCATATTCTTAAGTTAAGGGATATTTTCTAAATTGAATCGTAGCAATACAACCTTCTCTACTTAATAAAGTTATTAGCGCAATTAGAACTACGATATGATCACTGTTTCCAGTTTAAAGCATTTAAGAATTCCTTTTTCATTGTTCCTGATGCCGGTATTCTTTTTTGCGCTAGCCATCACTCCGAATCTTCAGGAATTGAGAATACTTTGGGTTTTTCTATCCCTTCATTTATTCTTATACCCTTCTAGCAATGCTTACAACAGCTTTTATGATCAAGATGAAGAAAGCATTGGAGGCTTAAAAAATCCTCCCAAAGTTACCCCGGACTTGTTTTGGTTATCCTTGCTCTTTTTTGCTGTGGCTTTATTTATTGGCCTCCAGATCAATTGGCAATTTGCCTCAATGATTCTTCTTTATGGCTTGGTAAGCATGGCATATAGCTATCCTGGAATCAGAATTAAAAAGTACCCTTGGGCAAGCTGGTTTATCGCAGGTTTTTTTCAGGGTTATTTCACCTTTGCTATGGCTTATGTAGGCTTGAGCGATTTAACTTGGGCCTCTGTACTTAAACCCCATGTAATCATTCCAGGCATGTTGACCAGTATGATGCTTTGGGGGTCTTACCCTCTAACACAGGTCTATCAACATGGAGAAGACTCAAAAAGAGGAGATAATACCCTCAGTTTAAAACTTGGAATCAAAGGAACATTTTACTTTTCAAACCTTTGGTTTATCCTAACTGGCATCGCATTTATCTGGTATTTTATAAGTAAAAATCAACAGGAAATTATCTGGGTATATCTAGGGGCCATGGCACCCATTATTTTATACTTTTTACTTTGGTTTAGCTTCGTCCGAACTAATCCTGATAAATATACAAACTACAGCTGGGCCATGGGAATGAATGCCATCTCTGCACTATTTCTAAATGCCTTCTTTATCTATTACTTTTTCGAAAACACCCAGATTTTACAGGTCTTTGGCAATTAAAATGGTCTCCCATGAGTATTCTTTACAATGAAATTGGCAATCATTGGAAAATTCCCAATCAATTTTCCTGCAAAAACAGAACTCTTCTTTGCTCCAAAAAGGGTTTGAATTTGTCTTCCAAACCATAACCTTTTTTGAAATAAACCCTTCCATTGTTGCTCATAACGCCTTTCTACCAAATTCCTTAATCCTCCTTCTATAATAGATTCTGCAGCTAATTTTCCGGATTGAATTGCCATCGCCATGCCATTCCCACAAAGAGGTGTGATTAGGCCAGCAGCATCTCCTACCATCAGAATATGATTTTCAACTGGCTGTTTTGGTTCGAAATTAATTTCATTGATGACTTCAGGCTTATCAAAAAGGAAGTCACTATTCTTTAATAAGTCTCTTAAAATGGGATTTTTCCACAGTTGCTCACGCTCCATCACTTCGATAGAGCCAAATTCTCTTAATTGTTCTCTACTTCCTAAGTAACAGATGTTGAATTTTTCCTCCTCGATAGCATTGATCCCACAATAACCTCCTTCAAAATTATGCAAGGCTACTGTGTCTCTTAGAAAATCTGTTTTTACATGGTATTTGACTCCTATAAATGGACTTCTTCGCTCTATAAAAGATCTTTTTAAAGCTTTATCTAGTTTTGATCGCTTTCCAAAAGCTCCAATTACATAATAGGCGAAGCACTTTGAACCATCCGATAAGCTTAAACAAAACTGATTTTCTCTTTCTATAAACTCCACCTCGAACACTTGGGTCTTGAGCTTGATCTCTACTCCGACGTTTATTGCCTGTTCATATAAAAAATGATCAAAAACGAATCGACTGATCCCAAAACCACCTAGATCCAAAGGAATGGTCGTTGAATTTCCCAAAACGTCAGAAAACAAAAAATTATGAATCTGAGGGAAGTCCAATTCTTTGGGAAATAGTCCTTCACGTACTAAAAAATCCCGCGCTTCATTGGAAACATACTCACCACAAACCCGATGAAGAGGGTACTCCTTTTTCTCGATCAAAAGTACTTTTTGGCCATTTTTGGCCAGCAAATAGGCTGAAACTAAGCCTGCTAAGCCCCCTCCAACGATGACAACTGAATTTGTATTGCTCAATGTTTTCCCTTTAGCTCTTGGATTAAACCGCTTATCAAATAATTAGTTTTGGAAAACAACCTTACAGGAAAATCAAGGTTATTTTTGACAGCAATTGAAAGCTTAAACTAACAAAAAATTATGCAACCCAAATTATTAAGGAGATTTACTCTGATGCTATGTGTCATGGGTGTCTTTTTGCATGCTGAGGACTCTTTCGCTCAAAAGAAAAAAAAGAAAGACTCCAAAAATGCCCCTGCAGTCAGCTCTACCCCTGCAAAACCAAATGGCGGCTCTAAGTCAGGCCCGAAACCTTATTCAGAGGTAATCACCAAAGAGGCAAAATCAAAAGACGGCCTTTTTAAAGTACACCAAATTGATGAGAAGTATTTTTATGAAATTCCTGAATCCATGTTCGGGAAAGACATGCTCATGGTTACTACCATTGCCAAAACAGCGGATGGTATTGGGTATGGAGGGGAACGCACCAACACCTTAATGCTAAGATGGGAAAAAGACAATGACAATGTCCTTTTGAGAGTGGTTTCTGTCAACAATTTTGCGGCAGATTCATTGCCAATTTCGATGGCAGTTAAAAACTCCAACTTTGAACCGATCCTTCAAAAATTCGATGTCAAATCAAGATCTACTGACTCAACAGGAGTAGTGATTGAAGCAACTGATTTATTCAGCAAGGATGTTCAAGCATTGGGCTTACCTAGAAACAGAAGAACTGGTTTTAAAGTGACTCGTTTGGACAATGACAGATCTTTTATCCAGCATATTCATACCTATCCAATCAATATCGAGGCAAGATATATCTTAACCTATAATGCTTCCGAGCCTCCTTCCAACAGTTCCACTGGGCTAATCACTTTAGAAATGAATTCCTCCATGATCTTACTTCCTGAGGAACCAATGATGCAACGATTAGCAGACAGAAGAGTGGGATGGTTTAGTAGATCTATTGTAGATTATGGATCTGATGCACAAAAAGCAGCTAATAGAACCTTCCTTGATCGCTGGAGATTAGAAGTAAAAGAGGAAGATGTTGAGAAATTTAAAAGAGGGGAGCTTGTAGAACCGAAAAAGCAGATTGTCTATTACATCGACCCTGCTACTCCTGAGAAATGGGTTCCTTACCTAATTGCTGGTGTGGAAGATTGGCAAGCTGCTTTTGAAGAAGCTGGATTCAAAAATGCCATTACTGCCAAAAGAGCACCTAGTAAAGAAGAAGATCCTGATTGGAGTCCAGAAGATGCTCGTTATTCCGTGATTAGATATTTCGCTTCTGATATTCAGAATGCCTATGGACCCCACGTTTCTGACCCAAGAACAGGTGAAATTCTTGAGTCTGATATTGGTTGGTACCATAACGTAATGAATTTATTGAGAAACTGGTTCTTTATCCAAACTGCTGCCATCAATCCAGATGCTAGGAATGTCAAATTTGATGATGAAGTAATGGGTCGATTGATTCGTTTCGTATCCTCTCATGAAGTAGGACATACATTAGGATTACCTCACAACTTTGCCTCTTCCCATGCTTATCCTGTGGAGAAATTGAGAGATGCCGAGTTCACTAAAGCAATGGGTACGGCGCCTTCTATTATGGATTATGCTCGATTCAATTACATTGCTCAGCCTGGTGATGAGGGAGTTAGTTTGATGCCTAATGTAGGACCTTATGACAAATATGCGATTGCGTGGGGTTACCGACCTATCCTAGATGCCAAAACACCAGAAGAAGAACAACTGACATTAGATCAATGGATTACCTCCAAAAACGGAGATCCAATCTACAGATATGGGCGTCAAGGAAACAGTTATGATCCAACTGCTCAATCTGAAGATTTAGGAGATAACTCCATGAAAGCATCAGAGTATGGAATCGCAAACTTGAAGCGAATCGTTCCTAATTTGGATACTTGGACTGCTGAACCTGACAAACCTTTCAAAGATTATGATGACTTGGAAGAAATGTATGGCCAAGTTGTTACCCAGTTTAACAGGTATATGGGCCACGTTAGAACGAATGTTGGTGGAGTTGCTGAGGTGTATAAATCTTCCGGACAAGACGAGGCTGTGTATACACATACTCCAAAAGAGATTCAGAAGTCAGCCATTGCTTTCTTAAATAAGGAATTGTTTGCTACCCCAACTTGGTTGATGGATGATCAAATCTTTGCTAGAATAGATGACTTTGGAGCCTTAGAGAGAATCAGAGGTGTTCAAGTAAACGCATTGAATGGTGTGTTGGAATGGGGAAGACTAGGTAGGGTCATTGAAAATGAAGCGTTAAATGGATCTGAGGCCTATTCCATGACCGAATTATTTGACGACTTGAGAAAAGGAATCTGGACTGAACTTGCCTCTGGTAAAACCATTGACGTACACAGAAGAGCACTTCAAAGAGCCCATATCGAGCGATTGGAAGTTTTACTTACCCAAGATGAGCCTTCCGTTCCTGCTGCATTCAGAAGATATGTAGGACCTCAAATTAATGCCTCTCAATCTGATATCCGCCCGATGGCAAGAGGTGAGTTAAAAACACTACAAAGACAGATCAATGCAGCGATTTCTAGAACTTCCGACAAAATGTCTAAACTACATTTAGAAGATCTTTCTGCTAGAATTGATGCGATCTTAGATCCTAAATAAAAACCTACCTAATCAGGTATAGCTTAGAGGCTCCAAAATGGAGCCTCTTTCTTTTCCAAGGCAAATTTTTCTAGTAATTTAGCGTTGTCAAGAATAGATATGTCCAACCCACATTCCATATTACAAAGTCACAAGTTGCGAATTACCGACTGCAGATTGGAAATCATACGAGAATTCCTTGAAAAGCAGGTGGCGTTGGCGCATGCAGATTTAGAAGATAGCTTAGACAATCAATTTGACCGGGTTACGATCTACAGAACCTTAAAAACATTTGTTGACAAAGATGTGATCCACAAGGTTTTGGACGATAGTGGGGGGGCTAAATATGCACTTTGTTCACATGAAGAGCATGAAGAACATAGCCATGAACATGTGCATTTCAAATGTGAAAAATGCGGGGAGACTACTTGCTTGGAATCAATTACATTGCCTACTATCAAACTCCCAAATGGATTTCAAAAAAAAGAAATGAGTTTATTGGTGCAGGGAATCTGCGATAAATGCCATTAAAACTCCACCGGCTCCGTCCTGGATCCTCTAGGCACATCAGATGGCCAGATTACACCAGGGGGTAAATCAATCTTTGGTGGGGTCATATCTTCCACACCTCCATCTCCATCATCTCCGTTACTGTCTCGCTTTTTCAGAGAGTTACGAGTCAGGGTGGCTACGAAATATATTAAAATCACATACGCCAACCCGCAGAGCACCAGATCTATTACTAAACTACTCATGGCTAAAAATTTTATATAAGATAATCCAATACATATTTTAAATCAATGCCTTTTGCAAATTGTTTCTAGAAATCATGATTTTATGATTTTAATCGACTTGTTTAATCCCTCAGATACTAGGATATTTGCGCACTGAAAATAAAAGTGATGATAGTAAAGACGAAAAAATACCAACTGGAAACAGGAACTTATATTAAAATGGGATTGGCTAGCATTCTGAAAGAGCAATGGTGGGTAATCCTAATCGCCGTAGCCATTATGTGTGGCTATTTCTGGATTCCTTCCATTTGGTGGATTATCGGAGCCTTAATCGCCTATGGCTTGTATGTTTTATTTTGGGCAATCCAGTTTACGGGAGTAACTCAGATGGAGCAAAACAAAACCATCTTTGAGAAAATGGCCTATGAAATTGACAGTAGACAAATCTTGATGAAAATCAATACCCGCCAAGGAATGCCAGTGCAATGGAATATGATCAAAAAGGCTGAAGTGAAAAAAGATGCGTATGTACTATACCTATCAAAGGCACAATTTATCCATCTTCCATTTAGAATTTTCAATTCGGATAATGAGCGAAAATTCATGGAAACTATTCTGAAAAGAAAAGAACTGATCAAATAAGAATCAGACCATTTTAATAACAAAGCCTCCTGATTAGGAGGCTTTTATTTTTTATTAGTACTCGTATAAAATCTGATCTCCTGTATTCCTAAGGTTCAATACCACTTGATCTCCTTCCACTTTTAAATCAGCAATATGGATTGTCACTTCTTTGGTGATGTAAGCCTCGCATAATTCCTCATTCTAAAAGAATAAAACCAAGTTTCGTTGAGGAGGGTCCGATTCCAACACCTCTCCTGAATCAATTAGTCTGATTTCCCAAGATTCTCCATTACAGCCACCGGCACTGATATTAATGGTTAAGAAATCCCCTTTCAAATCCAAAGAGTTAATTTTCAGATCATCAGTTATGGCTGAATCAAAAGCCTTTTGATCAACCAATACTTTTGAATCATCCCATACAAGTTGAGGGCCTTCATCAGGATCAGAACAGGAGAAAAACGACAGCCAAAGAAGCAATACAAGCTGAATCCGTATAAACCTATTCATCAAGTGTTTTTTTAATACGGTAGTTTATCTTGAATCGCAACGATTGTTGACTTATTTCAGTTTTTCCAAAATCAATTCGATCGCTTTATCTAGCTGTTTTTGATTTCCCTCTAATCGATCAACAAAATTTTCATCCATCCTAATATCTGGGTCGACTCCCTCCTTCTCTAAATTTCGACCATCGAGGGTGTAACAACCCCATGAAGGGAGTCTGTAAAAAGAGCCATCCACCAAACCTTGTCCAGAAGTGAAAATTATCCAACGATAGGTTTCCGTTCCAACAATTGTTCCCAGCCCAAGCTCCTTGAAACCTTGAGCGGTCATCTCCGCATCGGAAAGTGATTGTTCATTTATTAATAACACGATTGGCTTATCCGAAGGAGAGAAATTAGGCTGATTGGTTAAAGCCCCGTCTCTATATTTCCACTTCAAATAACTTCTTTGACTTAGGAATTGAAGTACAGGATCATGGACATTTCCACCGGTATTGTACCGAAGGTCCAAGATCAACCCATCTCTATTTCCTTTATTGGAAACCATGTATTCGAGGAAATGCTGGAGCTCTCCTCCACCCATGTTTTTCATGTGTACATATGAAATTCTATCCCCGGTTTTCTCATCTACATAGGCTTCATTAGCATCCATCCATTCATCGTACAACCATGTTTTCATGGCGTTATAGGAAACCGGTCGAACCTTTACTTTCACTTCTTCTCCTCCTCTTTGAAAGATCAATTCCAACTCTGGACTCATCGTTGGTGCTACAAAATAGGAATCCCGATTTAGTGACTTATCCACATTTACACCATTCACAGAAACCAGCTCGTCACCTGGTAAAACAGGAATAGGATCAAGATCAAGTGGACTATCAGCGATTACTTTATCCACAGTGTAAGGAGACTCGTTATTAAAGACGATTCCAGTTTCCATGGATCGAGTACCTAAATAAATATCTTCCTCTTTTCCACTAGAGTTAAAGCCAAAATGAGAGGTGTTTAATTCACCCAACATTTCATTGAAAATCAAGGACAAATTGGCTCTACTACGCACATAAGGCAGAAATTGAGCATATCGGTCTCTTAATTCTTGCCAGTTTTCACCATGGAAATCCCCATCATAGAAGTTTTGCTCCATACCTGCCCAGGCTTCAAAATACATCTGTTCAAATTCATCTCGGAGGTTTTTAGAAAAGGATTCATTGATTTTAATTTCTTCTATTTTATTACTATTCCCATCTAAGGTGTTTACTTTTCCACCAGCCAAAAGGTATAGTTTGTCTTTATTTTTTACCATCTGGAAACCACCCATTCGCTGATCACTTACCTTCTCGGTTTTGGGATTTTCGAAATCTTCCAGGGTAGTTTTCCACATTTTTGGATTTCCTTCGTCATGATTGGAAATATAGAAAACGGTGGTCTTACCATTCTTTTGGATAACATAAGGAGAAGATTGCTGTCCAAAACTCGGACCTATTCTTTCCAGTCTATCCATAAAATCTCCCTCTGATATTTTGACTTCCACCTTTTTCTCTTCCTTATCTCCTTCCTCCTTTTCAGCAAATAACTTTTCTACTTCATCTGATTTAAATAGATCCGCAAACTTCTCCAACTTCATTCGATAAAGGTGCGCCTCGGTGGTACCATAGGGATAGCTGGGCTGTGTTCTATCTGTTGTAAAGTAGATATATTTCCCATCAGGAGACCAAACTGGATTTGTTTCAGTCACCAAGGTTTTCGTGAGATTGATGGTTTTTTTAGAAGGACGATGATAGATCATGACCTCCCTCTCAAAATTCCTGATGGGTGAATACACGATATATTGGTCATCTGGAGAGTAATATGGATTAGGGGTATAAAGCCCCCAAAGTTCATCTTCCACCAAGACTTTACTTTCCAACGTATTCATGTCAATTTCTCTCACTTCATTTCTACCGCTCACATATACCCCAAAACTTCTGTCTCCGCTTAAAGAAAGATTTCTGTTCTTATCCTGATCATTGGTCAGTTGCTTTTCTGAAGTTGGGTTTTCTGCAGAAATCGTAAACCAATTATGATATCCCTTTACGGTACGAGAATAAATAAGCGTCTTATTATCTGACATCCACTTTACCTCTTCTACAGCCTCTTTAGGGTGAGTGGGAATTCTCTTGACAAATTTCCCTTTGATGTCAGAAATAAATAATACTCCTCTGGATACAAATGCCATTTTTTCTCCATCTGGAGAAACATCAAAATAACTCACATTGCCCCCTACTTCCCTAGAAATTTCTTTCCCTAAAGTCTGATTCTGAAATAGTGTGAATTCTGGCTGAGTAGTTTCCCCGGATGCCACATCATAAAGAAATAGTTGGTAATCCTTTTGGAATACTATTTTTTCACCATTGGCACTGACTTTTGGCCACATGATAGAAGTTGGAAAATCGGTTAATTGAGTTTTTTGGGACTCTTTAAATGTATACAAATTGTATTCTCCATTGGCCTCATCAGATATGAAATACACGTTCCCATCCTGATCTATACTTGCTCCAAAATCCTTTCCTTCATAATCTGTGTATTGTTGATAAGCCTTGGTCTTAGGGTTATAGGATTTAATATCAGGATTATACTCACCCTTGTATCGCTTTCTATGTGCAAAGTTTTTGCTTTCCCAACTTTCATTGAAAAAAATCTCCCCGGTGACAGGGCTTACGACCGTATTATGGACCGTATTGAAATAATTCGGAAATAATCGTTTTGGAGTGGACCCTGCTATATTGATTTCAAAAGCAGTATATCGATTGTATCTATTGGAAGTGAAATAAATCGTTTGACTATCCCAACTCCAGGCTTCTACTTCATCAGTCGCTTCATGATAGGTCAATTGCTGGATTTCCCCACCTTCCAAAGGCATGATGAACACATCCATATTCCCAAATTGTTCCGCAGAGAAGGCAAGCCATTTTCCATCTGGAGAAACAGATGGTCTAGTCTCTTCTCCTTCCATGGCGGTCATCCGATAGGCTTGTCCACCATTGATGGAAACCTTCCATAGATCTCCCTCATAGCTGAAAATGATTGTTTCTCCGTCAGGAGTCAATGTAGGGGAAAATGTAAAATATGGTGATTTTAATTGTTGGGCAGTAACTGTAGTAAATCCTACTAATAGCAGTAGAGACAAGAATATGTTTCTCATTACAAGGCGGTTTAAATGAAAAGTATTCTAAAGTTAAAAAACCACCATCAATAAAAAAGCCCATCCAAAGGACGGGCTGAATAGGTTCAATGATTTAAAAATTACATCGATGGTAAAATCACTTTGTCGATCACATGAACTACTCCGTTATCTGCCATGATATCGGCATTAACAACAGTAGCATCATTAATCATTGCCTTACCATCTTTCAAAGTAACTTTTACGGAGCTTCCTTCTACAGTTTTGGCCATCTGACCATTTTTCAAATCAGAGGATAATACTTTTCCAGGTACTACATGATAGGTAAGAATCTTTACTAACTTCTCTTTGTTTTCTGGCTTTAATAAACTTTCTACTGTGCCAGCTGGAAGTTGAGCAAATGCTTCATTTGTTGGAGCAAATACAGTAAAAGGACCGTCACCTTTCAAAACATCTACTAAGTCTCCGGCTTTTACAGCTGCGACTAAAGTACTTAAGAAATCCTGGGACACGGCTAGATCTACAATATCTGCCTCCACTTTGGTCTCATGAATTGAATTAAATTTTGGGGTAAATGAGGAAGCTACTACTAACATCGTCAGTGTAACTGCTGCTACTAACTTTTTCATAATTTTTTTTGGTAATAGTTATTTTAGTTTACAAGCTAGTAACACGTGTATTAAACAATTGTTTATCAGATTTTTAAAACAATACGATAAATCTATTTTCCCTGATCCCAAAAAAAGGAAAGGCTTCATTTAAGAATTTTTAGATATTTGAGTATGCAAATCAAATTGATCGCTATAGGTAAAACAGATAATCATTCCATCAATTCATTAATTGAGGAGTATTCCAAACGCCTAAATTTTTACATCAAATTTGAATTTGAGGTAATTCCCGACCTAAAGAACACAAAATCCTTGTCAGAATCTCTCCAGAAAGAAAAAGAAGGGGAGTTGATTTTGAAGAAATTAGCGAACTCCGATGAATTAATTTTATTAGACGAACGAGGAAAAAGCTATAGCTCCATGGATTTTTCGGCTTACCTACAAAAGAAAATGAATGGGGGGCTCAAACAGCTTATTTTTGTAATAGGAGGGCCATACGGCTTCTCAGATGCTGTTTATTCAAGAGCGAATGGAAAAATCTCCATTTCAAAAATGACTTTTTCACATCAGATGATTCGTCCATTTTTTATAGAGCAGTTGTATCGCGGGTTTACTATCCTGAGAAACGAGCCTTACCATCACGAGTAAGGAAATCTGAACCTTCATACAGTAATGATAAGCTAGCTAGGAAAAAGGCTGGCCCAACTGGTTTATATTTTTACCTCAATGTTAAGTTTTTAGCTTTTTTATTTGCTAATGTTACCAAATTGTTAACTTTACATTATCTGATTAACATAGGCTTCATGTAAAATGAAACATATGATCCTCACATACTTGGCATTTATTGGGCTTTATGGCGTCATTTTAGCCCAGGGAAATCTACGTCCTGAGGAAGAATTATTTTTTGAAACTCAGGCAGAGAAGGCCATTTGGCAAAAAGAACAAGAAAATCCCCTCATGCTTTTTACAGCGGTACATGCCAAGGACATTCAATACCAAAAATGGGAAGAGTTAATCCAAGAATTGGATCATAAAAGATCGAAAACCAAAAATGATTATAATTTCCTAAGATCTATTTTTCAGAAATCACATCAGACCCTTCTTAAAAACTATGTTCAGCATTCTACATTCAACGACATGCTGGAAGAAGGTAATTTTGATTGTGTTAGTGGTTCAGCAACGTTAGGGATGCTTTTGGACCGATACAATTACAATTATGAAATCATTGAAACAGATTACCATGTATTTATCTTGGTAGACATCAATGATAAAACAATCATTTTAGAAAGTACCTTAGCGATTGGAGGTATGATCTCAAGCCCTTCCGAGGTGAGAGCTTATTTGGAAAGTTACCAACCTGTAGAATTTGCCCAATTGGCTTCTTTAACAGAGCGCTTGGGAGATCCTGAACTTAGCCTAGATGATCATGCTATTTTTAGAAAAGTAACTCTGACCGAGCTCGCAGGTCTACAATATTACAATGATGCCATTACACATTTCAATGAGCGATCCTTTGGATTAGCATCCAAACAGCTAAGTAAAGCACTTGTTTTATATAACTCAGAGCGTATTAAAAACCTTCAGGATCTAGCTAAAGAACAAGCTTATAAGGTTTATGGTTACGACATCAAGTAAAAGATTTTAATCAATACCCATAAAGCAACAAAGCCTCATCATTGGATGGGGCTTTTGTTTTGGTAAGTTTTACATCAATTAGTGATGGTGATGTCCATCAGGTCCATGAACATGGCCGTGATCGATTTCTTCCGGTTGAGCATCCCGAATAGAAATGATCTTCCCATCAAATTGTAAATCATGTGCTGCCAAAGGAGGGTTAAAATCCATATGAACTCCCATGTAATCGATCTTGGTAATTTCACCCTTGATCTGATTCCCCTTATCATCCTGCATAGGAATCACCGCTCCTACTTTTAGCATTTCATTTTGCTTCTTTCCATCCTTTTTGAAATTTGCCTTAGGGATGATCGTTTTTCGTTCTTCGTAGTAATCTCCATAGGCATTTTCAAAATCGATGAAAACAGAAAACTCATCTCCCACCGACTTCCCGGCTAAGGCTTCTTCAAATTTTGGAAAAACAGCACCTGCACCAAATAGGAAAAGGAAAGGTTGATTTTCTGGCACATGCTCAAAATCTACCATTCCGGATTCACCATCATCTACCTTGAGTTGATAGGCAATCCCAACGACTTTATTTTTTTCAACAACCATGATTTATACTTTATCTGAATAGGTATGAAACACCAACTTGAGCCACAAAATTCTTTCGATCATATCCTGGCACAAAATATTGATCAGGTTGATTCTCCAAATACCATTTGTAATTCAATGTATTTACATACTGCATTTTTCCACTAATTAGGAAATCACCGACTTTCCAGTCTCCTACAAGGGAAGGGACTAAGTCAACATATTTGTTTCTCCAGTCTTTGGAGGCCTCGTATCGATAGTAATAAAAATCATTGTTGTAAACAACTCGCTCCATTTGAAGTCCGAATCGATTCATATTATTCACCCAAGCCAACTCCACAAAAATCACATTACTACCTGGGCCATTCCCAGCTCCTAAAACTTGACCATTATGTGTATATCCATCCCTCACATGGTCATGGATATACCAGGTTTCTAAATTTCGGATATCTTCTCGGATTGTTTGGCCGGTTTGGGTCATTTCAGAACTGATCTGGAAATAATGACCCGGCTTCTTCAGACTCATCAAATGTGAAAAACCAAAAGTGAAAGCTCTTCCAGACTCGGGTTCAATCATAAAATCACCCATCCTTCTACTATTGCCATTGGTTCCATATTCTCCATAAAACTCAAAATGACCTTCCGGGCTAAGCCATCTAAAAAACCCAGAACTAAATTGCTGCCTTTTATCTCTAATAGGGTCCAATATATTTTCAGGTCCTTTTCTACCGTTAAATATGGGTAATACATCTCCCAAGGTAGACACATCCTTTCGATACATATGGTTGACTGAACCATAGCCCAGAAAAAGTCCTGGGACCCATTTGGGTTGATAGGTAATTACCAGCCCTGAAATGTATCTGTTGCTATCTTCAGGTTTTGGAATATAAACTGGGTTTTCCTGAATATTGTAATCCGAATGAGGTGGCAAATATCCACTCGACTTTAAAAACCCGGAAATAAACTGCCCTTCAAATGAGCCTATTTTCGTTTGAACTGGTTTTCTTGTATTTAATGTAAAGTGAAGAAATCCTGGAGCATTATTTCCAAGTAATAAGGAATTTCTTCTTCCCGGACCCCACCAAAGGTTTTCTGTTGAAATTCCCAACGAGAATTCTCGGTAGTTATATCTAAAACTAGATTGGCCTCCATAAACTTTATTGTATCCTGAGTTTCCAAACCTTTCAGGCATATCAATGCGGTTCATGTATTCATAATAAAATAAAATCGTCGCCTGATGCTCTATTGGAAATCCTTTGTAGTCTTTATTAGCTGCCAATAATATTTCAGGCTGTAACTGGATGCTCCAATTTCCATACTCTGCATACACTCCTGGGCTCAAAATAGTCTGGAATCCCCTATTAGGAATAAATGCTCCGTCGTTTACCCCAAAAGCATAGGTTGAATTATACTGTGCTTTCAAAGTTGCAGGCATAACTAAAAGCTTACCCTTCTGATCTTTTCCAAAATATCTATGGATTTTAGAAGCATCTAAATCTACAATGGAATTATCAACATCAAATCCATTTTCAAACCCAAAAGCTTCTGCAGGATAGAGAGGACGAATCATAAAAGATGAACTTGAATCTACCTTTCCTAATAATTGAGCTCTTCTAAGGTATTGGTCCAGGACAGGCATTCCCACAGGCACAGTCTGTGCAATCGAGGCATCAATTACAAAAAATAATAGTCCGATTATTATAAATTTTCTCACAATATTCTTCATCTGATTAGTTAAGTGTGAGTGCTGCAATTTCAATTTTGGAAATAGACCAGGATTCATCGCAAACCGGGTCAGGTGAGTTTTCAGCAATGAGGTCCGAATTCATGTAAATCCTAGCATTGGGGTTACTGTGCTCCACGATCTTGGAAATGCTGTATCTGGTACTATAATTATTACTTGCCCCAAATAAGCAAAGGCCCGGTAAATTGGTTTGGGTAGCACCTGACTTTGGCACATTCTGTCGAAAATACGTGTTGGGATACGATTGATAAAGACAATAAGTGGATTCACAAGGTGAATTAGAGAAAGTAGTTCTAAAAACCTCTTGATTGTCTATTCCAAAAAACCAATAATCCGGTCCGCCCACTCCATCATCAGCATTTCCATCCCAGCTATCATGTACGATAATCTCTACAGTAACCTTTAGAAGATTATGAGATGGAAGATCAGAGACATTTACTGCTACTTCCTCGTTATGGTAATACCCGGCAAGTGTATCATTTCCAAAAATAAAAAGCTTTCCATTTTCAAAGCCTGCAAGATCTAGTTCCGAAAAATCGTTAGAATATACTATAGTTTCAGATTCTAACGTATCGGTACAGGAAGTAAGAAATCCTAAGAAAATTAAGACTGGTAAGGGTATCCAGTTTTTAAACCAAGTGCGAAATGACATGAATTATAATTTGCAGGTAAAAACGTACTGCACAAAGAAACAAAAAACCAGCCAAATGCCGTTTATTCAAACTTTCCTATTTTTCTAAAGATAGACAAAAAGGAATCTTTAATTTTAAATAAATTTTCAAGAATCCACTATGGGTAAATTTACCATCGTCGCTGGTGCTCGACCAAACTTCATGAAAATAGCACCAATCATCCATGCCATTCAAAAACAGCAGAAGGAAGGAGCTAAGCTTACATTTAGATTGATCCATACCGGGCAGCATTATGATAAAAAAATGTCTGGTGATTTTTTTGAGCAGCTCAATATTCCTGAACCCGATGCAAACCTTGGAGGAGGTGGTGGTACCCAAGCTGAACAAACCGCGGCTATCATGGTGGCATTTGAAAAGGAATTACTCGAAAACCGGCCGGATCTGGTATTGGTTGTTGGGGATGTAACCAGCACATTGGCCTGTTCTATCACAGCGAAGAAACTACAAATCGACGTAGCCCATGTTGAAGGTGGTATTCGCTCTGGTGATTTGACTATGCCTGAAGAAATCAATAGGATGGTAACTGATAGCATTACCGACCACTTTTTTACCACTTCTGAAATTGCCAATACCAATTTAAGAAATAGCGGTTTTCAAGATGAAAAAATCCATTTTGTGGGAAATACCATGATCGATACGCTCCTGGCACAAATGCCTCACTTTAAAAAGCCAGAGGGAGCAGTATTTGAAAATCTAGAGCTAGGAAATTACTTCGTGATGACCATGCATCGCCCTGCCAATGTTGATCAGGAGCACAAATTAAAAGCGATGATTGACGCAATTCTGGAAGGAACCGAGGGATTGCCGATCATATTCCCTGTGCATCCTAGAACTGCTAAAAACCTCAAAGAAATAGGCATCAATGCTCCTAATTTATTAATGACTGAGCCGCTAAGCTATTTAGAGTTTA
Source organism: Algoriphagus halophilus (assembly GCF_900129785.1). Taxonomy (NCBI): domain Bacteria; kingdom Pseudomonadati; phylum Bacteroidota; class Cytophagia; order Cytophagales; family Cyclobacteriaceae; genus Algoriphagus; species Algoriphagus halophilus. Next base: position 1,096,471 of record NZ_FSRC01000002.1, on the reverse strand, counting down.
ATTACTTGGTAAAGAATGCCAAAGGAGTCATTACAGATTCAGGTGGAATCACAGAAGAAGCCTCTGTAATGAATGTTCCATGTATCACACTTAGGGATAATACAGAACGGGAAGAAACCATCCAGTTAGGTACCAATGAATTGGTAGGAACAGACCCTAAAAAACTGAAACCTTATTTAAAAAAGGTGATGGATGGAAATTGGAAATCCTACCAAGGAATCCCACTGTGGGATGGGAAAACCGCGGAAAGAATTGTAAAAATATTAATTGATAAGTACCCTGATTAAGATGAACGTTCAGGATAGAATCGCACATTTGGCTGCTCAATTAGAGTTACTTCCTCATCCAGAAGGCGGTTTCTTTAAAGAAACGTATCGATCTCTGGATTTGGTAAAAAGCCCAAATGGGGAGCGCAATCTCTGTACCGTGATCTATTTCCTTTTGACCTCCTCCAATGTTTCAAAATTCCATCGAATACAAAGCGATGAACACTGGTTTTGGCATGAGGGTAGCCCATTGACCATTCATATTTTGGATGGAGGATTTCACCATCAGTTGTCCTTAGGTCCAGTAAAGACTACTTCTGGCTCCAGTCCTCAACATCTAGTTCCAGCCGAAAAAATCTTCGGGAGCACAGTGGATGAACCGGACAGCTACGCATTAGTCTCTTGTGTTGTTGCTCCTGGTTTTGATTTTCAAGATTTTGAACTTTTCAGCAAAGAGGAGTTGATCAGAGACTTTCCTGGAAATGACGAAATTATCAAGCGATTAACATAAAAAAAGGCTCCCAAAATTGGGAGCCCTTAATCATTGTGGTTGTGTAATTATTTTAGAATGAGAAGGCAACTCTCATTGTGATTTTAGTTCCAGGAGACAATCTTGTAAAGATTTGGTCTTGAGCCTCATAAGACTTGAACACCATTTCTTTTTTGTCATTCAATAAGTTCTGTACACCGAATCCAGCCTGGAATCTTTCATCTGCTCCAAACGTCTTATTCACATTTAAGTTTAAGCTGTGGAATGGTACAGTATAAGTATCAGTTCTGTTACCGAAACCTACATAGTTCAATGTAGATCCTTGAACATTATAGAATATACCTGCTTCAAGTCCATTCACATAGGATTGGTAGCTAAGCCCTGTATTGATGATGTAAGGAGCCTGACCAGCCATATCACGAGTATCTTTAATTTCCTGTCCTTCTCTTGCAGTCAATACTCTTGATCTGTATTCAGACTCAGACATTTTGATCTGAGATCTAGTTACAGTCACGTTCGTATTCCAATTGAAGTTCTCCAATTTAGGAGCGATAAACTTCAAGGACTTTCTGAATTCAAATTCCAAACCTGCTACTGATCCGTTTCCTACGTTTCTTGGTTGGAAAGTACCTGGGTCAGAAAGGAACTGGACCATTTCTATTGGCTTGTCAAAAGACTTATAGAATGCACTTACAGAGAACATTTGACCTCTATCCTGGAATGCTTCCCATCTCAAATCGAAGTTATTGATTCGAGTAGAAACCAAGTTTCCATCCCATAATACTTCAGAACCTCCATTGGTAGTTTCAGGGTATAGGCCTCCAATAAATGTTCTTCCTGTGATAGGATCCAAGATTTCAGCATAAGACAACTCTTTGAAAGATGGTCTAGCAATGGTTCTAGAAGCAGAGAATCTTAAGTTTTGCTTTTCTTTCAAGTTGTAGATCAAGTTGACAGTTGGGAAGAAATCTAAATCATCCAACATGGTCACTAAGTCATAATTGATAGTTCCTGTTTGGTTAGTACCAGTATAATACTGATTAAACTGCTCTACTCTCAAACCAAGAATAGCTTTCAAGTTGTTTGCTGGATTTGCCTCCACAGAAGCATATCCCCCAATGTTGGTAGCAATGGATTCGTATTTGTTTGGGTTGATCGGAATAAAGTCCGCGTTGTATCGTACACCGTTTCTGTTATCTGCAGCAAATAGGTTTTCTGGAAGTAAAATCTCGTTTGGATCTCCAGTAAACTCTGTGCTTCCTGTAGCAAACTGGAAACTTTGAATGTTGAAGTCTCTGTATTTGAATACATAGTTAGTACCGAATTTCACTTTCGCATCTCTTTGGAATAGAGAAAGATTTCTTGCTACATCCAATTTACCTACCACACTATATTCTTCTAGATCTCTCCAGATTCTAGCTGGCAAACCTACTTCCGTAGAGATGGTGTTTTCCGGAACTCTAAATCTTGTGAACCTAATATCTGGATCTTTGATTGTAGAACGAGTTGGAGCTAACTTCCAGTTTACTTCCCAATCTCTTCCATTCAAGTAATGTGTACCGCCTAAAAGAACGCTTGTTAATGCTCTTTGGCTGTATTCCAAGTTATATTGCTTTGCAGTAAAGTTTGCACCAAGGTTGGTGTTTTCGAATTCGAATTCACCAGCTTTAGATTCACCATTCTGAAGGTGCATCAAGTTCAATTTAAACTTTGAATTATCAGTCTTTAGAGCAATTCCTGCTAGACCACCCAACAATACGTTGTTGACACCATAGTCACCCTTTTGTCTTTCTAATGATTCTAACTCAGTTTGAGTAGACTCTCTTGGCTTGGCAAAAAGATTGAATTCTGCATCTTGATAAAACTCAGTCTCATTCTTATAAGTCAAGGCGAAATTATATCCCCAAGTAGCTCTTGATCTGGCGATTTGATTTCCAAGAGAGAAGCTTACTCCCATATCCATCAAGCTATTGCTTCTATATCCACCTAAGGTCTTGTTGAAATTACCAAGAATCTCCTGATACTCTAATCCTTTTGGTCCGTTTGGATTACCAACTACATCCCCGTATTGTGGAATATCAGTTCTTCCTCCTGTTGGAATCTCTCTGGTTCCATCATCGAAACCTAACCAATCGGTGCTTCCACCATCGTATTTTAAATAGTTAGAGTTGAAGTGCATAGAAGGGTTAATTCCTCCACTCAAGCTCAACTTCATATTTTTTTCCTCAGGAAAATCTTTTGTTTCAATATCTACTACCCCACCAGTAAAATCAGCTGGTAACTCAGCAGTGAATGATTTGGATACAATAATATTGTCGATCACATTCGTTGGAAAGATATCCATTTGAATAGAGTTTCTATCCGGATCAAGACCAGGAATATCTACTCCATTCAATACAGTTTTGGTATATCTATCACCTAATCCACGAACGTAGATATATTTACCTCCTTCAATAGAGACACCTGTAACACGCTTCACAGCAGAAGCAGCATCACCATCTCCGATTTGACGGAAAGTACTTGCAGAAATACCATCCATTAAGTTGGCTGCATTTCTTTTAACAGACATCAAAGCTGATTCTGTGGTTCTGATTGCAGTGGCAGCAATCGTTACAGTCTCCAATTCAGAGGCTTCTTCAGCCATGGAGATGTCGTTTAATACATTTACTTCTCCTGCTTTTACCTCAACACCAGTCAATTCAACAGTGGCATATGAGATATAAGAAATAGCTAAAGAGTAAGTTCCAGGTTGTACTTGAATTTCGAATTTACCATCGAAGTCAGTAACTGCTCCAGTAGATGTTTCTTTAACAAGCACAGAAACTCCAAATAGAGGCTCTCCAGTACCTTCTTCGAAGATGGTTCCACGAATAGTTCCTGTTTGTGCAAATGCGAATCCCGCAATAATCTGGGATAATACCAGAATAATCAGGACAACAATAGTACGTGCCATGAACGGGTTTGTAGATTTATTTTTCATACAGCAAATTGATAGTAACTTGATTCTAGAATTGGGAAGAAAGACACCTTGCAAGTCCTTTCTTCCCTTTTCTAAAAGGTTTGTTTTATTATTAGAAGTCTGCTAATTCACCAGCTACAGAAGCCCAAGTCCAGCTAGCAAATGCTGACTTATCCGCTCCAACTGTATTAGCACCAGCAGCAACTGCAGTTGCAAAATCAACTGTTCCTGCCTTAAATACTGTTTCAAGAGTTACACCTTCAGCAAGAGTAGCTTCAAGGTTCATGAATTTTAATTCACCATCAGCGAAAGTGGCTAATGTCTTATCGCCGCTAAGGGATAGATCTCCTCTTCCATCTGTAGTCGCTGGATCAGCAAATCCAAAGAAGTAGATGTTTTCGAAAGTTCCTCTGGCTCCATCTCTGAAGTCACCTAGTTCAGCAACATCATTACCTTTAATTGATCCATTTTTTAAGGTATGACCTGCAGCAGCAGAACCTTCTGGACCATCGATTTCCAATGTGTGATCTGTCTCACTACCTGCGATTACGATGAAGTTATCCAAAGTACCTGCCCAAGCTTGGTCTGTGTCCAAAGCGTCATCACCTGGATTCCATACCAATGCATTTTTCACGTTGACAGCTCCACCGAACCATTCGATTCCGTCATCTTGGTTACCGATAACTTCGATATTTTCGATCACCGTAGCAGAACCTACAGCTCCAAGTGTCAAACCATTGATTTCGTTACCTTCACCAATGTTAGCTCCACCGTGACGAATAGAGACATATTTCAAAGCACCTGAGTTATCTTCATCATTTGTACCGCCATATAGACCATTAGTATCTGATGGTGGAATACCTTCAATTTGAATTTCAGTAACATCTCCAGCAAAAGACCCTTTAGCATTACCGAGGATGATCAATCCACCCCAAAGACCAGATAGATTTGGCTCTAAGTTTGGCGATGCAATCTCACCAGGCATAATTTCATCAGCAACCGTTGTGAAAATGATAGGAGAAGTTGCAGTTCCTTGCGCATCAATTTTTGCTCCTCTAGCAATGATCAAAGCAGTAGCATTGGAACCAGTACCAACCTCACCTTTTACAATTACTCCAGGTTGGATAGTCAATGTATTTCCAGCAGTAACTGAAATTCTACCTCCTAGGACATAGACTTTACCAGTTTCCCAAGTGGTATTGGTTGTAATGTTGGAAGTTACCAGTACATTACTTGTGTCTTCAGGTTCAGTAACTGGTGTTGGCTTGTCATTACCCTCTATACAGCTAGTGAAACCGAACACGGTCACTGCGAATAGGATGAATAGGGAATTAAACTTTTTCATTGAGTTATTAATTGAATTGTGGTTTCGTTCTCTTTTGATGATACAAAAGTGATTCAATTAATCAGCACAATAGAATTTTTTGAATTATGCTTTTTTTAAAAAAATTGACAGAATTTAATATTGAATTAATAATTCTAGCATAAAAAAAGGCTTCCATCGCAGGAAGCCCAAATAAATAGGTTCTAATGTTATTAGAATGTTACCGACTTATTAATCGGGACTTTTTCCATTAATATTTTTACAAGGTCTCTTGTATTAATTCCGTCTGCTTCTGCCTCATAATTCAGAATAATTCGGTGATTTAACACATCCTCAGCTATCTCTTTGATATCTTCTGGTAATACATAATCTCTGCCATCCATGTAGGCCACAGCCTTGGCAGCCAAGTTTAAATTGATACTCGCTCTTGGAGACACCCCAAACATGATGTACTTGGCCTCATTGTTCAAACCATATTGATTTGGAAATCTTGTTGCAAATACCAATTCAATTATATAGTGTTCCAAAGGCTCTGCAATTTTTACTGCATTGATCTGATTTCTAATATCAAATACGTCCTGCTTGGAAAGCATAGGGTTCACTTCATTGGTAAAAGACATATTAGCCATCCTTCTCATGACTTCCATTTCGTCTGCTTTACTAGGATAGTCAATATGGACTTTCATCATAAAACGATCGACCTGTGCTTCCGGAAGCGGATAGGTTCCTTCTTGATCCACAGGGTTTTGAGTAGCAAGTACCAAAAATGGCCGATCCAATTGGAACGTAGTCTCTCCAATGGTTACTTGTTTCTCCTGCATCGCCTCTAATAAAGCGGATTGAACTTTGGCAGGAGATCGGTTCACCTCATCTGCCAAAATCAAATTGGAAAATATGGGACCCTTTTTTACTTCAAAATCACCTGTTTGCTGATTATAGATCATGGTCCCGATCAAATCCGCTGGTAACAAATCCGGCGTAAACTGAATTCGATTGAAATCTAGGTGTAAGACTTTTGCGAGTGTATTCACAGTCAAGGTTTTTGCCAGTCCTGGCACACCTTCTAATAATATATGTCCATTGGTAAAGAGGCCGATCAACAATCTATTGACCATCCGGTCTTGTCCTACGACCACCTTTTTTACTTCTTCTATTACTGCTTGAATTTTTTCCTGATGCATGGATGAGGATTTTATACGATGCGATGGGACTAAAATAAGTTAAAAAGTCCCAAAGGACAATCTTAAATCTTAGAAGCGGTAAAGCCTCGTGTAGAAAGGAAATTTAGGATTTTTTAAGACCTTTTCGGCCTTTTTTGATATTGTTTCGCAGCTTCCTTAAAGCCAGTCAATCCTAGCTTGTGATAGACGGTTTCTTGATCCAGCTCTTGAACCTCCCCCACTTTGAAACCCAAAATATTGATTTTTTCCATAGACTTACGTACCAAACGAAGTGTAGGAAAGCCAACAGCAGCAGTCATTTTTCGGACTTGTCTGTTTTTCCCTTCAATCAAGGTCAATTCTATCCAGGAATCTGGAACGTTCTTTCTGTACCTTATAGGAGGGTCCCGATCTGGCAACTCAGGGGCTTCAGGGAGAAGTTTTGCAATGGCAGGTTTGGTTAAGTAATCTTTTCGGTCCACGTTTATCCGAACCCCGTTACCCAAGGCTTTCAATGCTTCTGGCGTAGGAATCCCCTCCACTTGGGCTAAATAGGTTCGTTGATGACCAAATCTCGGATTCAATAAGTGATGGTTCAGCCATTTATCATCTGTGATTAAAAGCAAACCTTCCGAATCTTTATCCAATCTACCGACAGGATATACCTCCTTTGGAAAATCAAAAAGAGAGGCTAATGTATGCCCCTCTCCTGAAAATTGGCTCAATACCCCGAAGGGTTTGTATATAATAAAGTAACGTGCCACTATTTTTCGGAATTAACTTCCGCAACCTACGCATTCAAAATCAGATCCCTCTGGTTTGATGCCATCTCTTTTCATTTTCAAATTGTGGATCTGATCACGGATTTCCATGTCTGCAAACATGTCTCCGGTGATTTGTGCTTCCAAAGCTTTGATCTGCTCGTTGTAGTCTTGAGTTTGTGCTTCGCTCATAAAAGTTAGATTAAGGGTTGAAGTGATGTTCTAAAATAGCCCCAGATCTTGAAAAGTTCCTGATCCTAGGCTATTTTTTTTCGTCAAAAATGGTTCCAAAAGAAAATCAGGTCTTTACCTTGGTGGAAATTTTCAAAAAAATGATTTTAAACCAACTCATTCAATTACGACAAGAACTACATCAAACACCAGAAATCGCCGGTGAAGAGGGAAATACCGCTTCTAAAATCCTTAGTTTTTTCTCTAAAATGGGACCAGATGAAGTGATAGAAAACTTGGGAGGGTTTGGTCTTGCATTTATTTTTAAAGGGAAAACTGCTGGCCCGCGAACGTTATTTCGAGCTGAATTGGATGCACTTCCCATTCAGGAATCTGGAAATCCAAGCTATAAAAGTAAGATAGACGGGAAAGGACATCTTTGTGGTCATGATGGTCATATGGCGATTATCTGCGGATTGGGTGAAAAATTAGCTGGGCAAAGACCTGAAAAAGGAGAATTGGTGTTATTATTCCAACCTGCTGAAGAAACCGGAGAAGGAGCTAGAAGAATTTTGGAGGATCCTAAATTTCAAAGAATCAAACCTGATTTTGCATTTGCCCTACACAACCTTCCAGGTTTTCCTTTACATCAATTGGTTATTCGAAAAGATACATTCGCTGCAGGAAGTATCGGCATGACCATCACATTAACTGGAAAAACATCCCATGCAGCTCATCCTGAAGCCGGAATAAATCCTGCCAATGCCATTGCGCAACTCATTCAAACACTTCCTCAGCTCCCTGAGAAATTAAACGGATTTGCCTTAGTGACTGTCATCCATGCAGAGATTGGAAGCTTGGCATTTGGCACCAGTGCAGGGCGAGGATACTTAAGTTTGACCATCAGAGCATTTGATCAGGAAGAATTAGACATCTTAATCCAACGAATTGAGGAGAAAGTGAAAAGTATTTCGGAAAGTGAAAAGCTGATATTTGAGATTTCTTATAGAGAGGAATTTGCTGTATCCCAGAATGATCCAGAAGCAGCAACTATCGCAGAGTCTACCATGAAGGAGTTAGGGTTCGACATTTACGACAAACCAGAACCATTCCGATGGTCCGAGGATTTTGGATTGTTCAGTCAGTCTGGTCCTGCCTACCTATTTGGATTGGGTTCCGGTGAAAACTGTCCACAACTCCATGAACCTACCTATGATTTTCCAGATGAGCTAATTGAAACTGGTGTGAAGCTTTTTGAGGCCATTGCCAGAAAGATCAATCAATAAAAAGAGGCTGTTTCAATAATTTAAGATGACACCTTGAACTGAGTCGAAAGGTGAAAATAGAAAATCTTTGAAACAGCCTCGAAAGCCTGATATAATTAAGAATTATTTATAAATCTGAATAATCTGTAGGGTATAGCAATCGGGTATCGTTTCGGGAAACCGTGTTTTTGTATTCTTCAATATCTCTCATTTCAACCCATTTTGGATCCACTCCAAATTGCTTCCAATGCTCATTTCTGACATCCATATTCTCATGGGTGGTCATATACATCAAATTGGGCATATTCGCACCAGCAATCGTCTCAGCATAGAAAACAGGGCTACAGTTTAATCGGTCAAATATCTCCATCTCTCCTGAATTGAACATCTTCACTTTCTGACGATACAATCTCTCTGTAGGTCCTTCATAACTTCTCAATTCATAAATTCTATCTTTCTTTGAATTGGTTAATTTAGAAGGAGCATACTTTGGATGTTCTGTCATAGCCTTCATGATGGAAGTTTCCATTCTTTTGTAAGGTGGATTATCAAATGCCGCATTGATATAGGCATCACCATCTGAAAGATATTTTTGGTCTTTCAGCAGTTTCCCCTCAAATGCCTCAAACTCACTCAAAGATTTAAAGGGAATAAATACATATACTTTTTGACCAGCATCAGGCTGGGAAGCTATAGGTTTGAACACTCCAACATTGGATACTCCATGTCTGTGGGCCGCTGGAATAAAGGCATTTTCCAAATAAGCATCCAACATCGCTTCTTGGTCTGCCGATTCGATATGGTAGGTAATTAATTCATAGATATCTCTTTTTTGAGCAAATAGAGAACTACTCAAAAAAAATGAAAACACGATACATAGGGTGAAAATGAAATTCTTTCGATTCATGACATGATAGGTTTTGGGTTTTGATTGCTCAAAATAACCTTTTTGAACAAAGAAATTATCCTGTACTTCCATTCCTAAGGAGATTTTAAGAAAAAGTGGATTCGGAAAGAAACTACTTAGGGATAAAGCCCGCTTTGTTCAGGTCTCGATTAATATCCTGGATGCAATCCTGAACTTATACCATAGTTTCTATTTGAAAGAAAAATCATACATCAATCCTAGACTGGCAAAATGAATGTAGGCAAAATTATATACTTGATCCACGTCGGCTCCTCCTTCTATTAGACGATAGCCAGCTTTAAGTTGTAGGCCCTTTGTTCCAATCGGGTAGTTTATCCCTGCAAAAATATCCTCAGCCCTCCCTTGAGGGCCTACCAAAGCATCACCTTTTAAAACTAGCGAGAGTTTATTTTTTGGAGTATAATTCAAATTGAAGCTGAGTAATGGCACAAAGCCCAAATCCGTATCCTCAGCCTGCAACTCACCTTGCTCAAGTGCTATTCGAGCGTCCCTAGCCAAAATAGTAGCTCCCAAATCCAAGATCCATTGATTATTGCCCACTAAGCGATATCTATAGCTGGCCCGATAGGTATTAAATTGATAAGAACCATCAATTCCTTCTCCTGAAAATAGTGATCCAGCGAAATTTATTTCCTCAAGTTGTGAATCCTGATACCCAATCTGTAAGGGAGCTGCCGTCAATTCGACTGTATGTTTACCTTTAATCAGATAGCTCATTTCCAGTCTGAAAAAAGCAGTAGTCATAGGATTGAAATCATCCTGAAGGGAAAATAGTGTCCCGGAATTTGATTCTCCATTTGGAACCCTAACGTCATTATACTGCGAAAAAGCAGCCCCAGACTCCAAACTGAGCCTAAATTGGGATTTGACCAAATGAGGTAATGTGAGAAATAAAAGTAAAAACAAAATTCGAGCTTGAAGCTTTTCCATTTCCTTTTTTAAGGGTTTTAAAATTTAGAAATCAATTAGTCTCATTTATAAATGCAAAGGGCTCTCCAAAAATTAGGGATTGAAGGATACCTTGAAAATCAAAAACTTGATAAAGTTGCTGTCCAGGTCTCGATTACTTTCGTGGATACAATCCTGAACCTATATTATAGGATTTCTAATCCGATCAGTTTAGATAAATGAAGAATTAGGTCTATAATTATATCCCTATTGAAAATAATAAATCTCAGGATTTAGCTTCGAGGCTACAAAACTCGAAGAGCTGTAATTTTCCTCTGCAATCTCTTAGCGGTCTTTGCGGCTAAAGTCCAAAAACAAAAACAAAAAAAGCCGACTCTCGCCGGCTTTTCTTATATCTATACTAATTCTTAATTATTTTTTGCTCTTTTCATTGGGTTGCTTCCTGTAGAAGTTCCTCTTACAGCTCCTGAACCTTTGAACAATTCGAAACGCGTAGGCTGGTATTGTCTTGGCCAGTAATTATTGGACTCATCAATATCCGCTGTCTCTCTTAAAGGATCCAAAACGATCTGTTTTACTTCCTTTTTCTTGGCAAAAACTTTTGTTACTTCGGTTTCATTCATTCTCCAGATCTCTGCAGGGATCCGTTCGATTTCAGAAGTTCCATCAGTGTATTGCCACTCCAAAATTATCGGCATTACCAATCCACCCACATTTTTGAAGTTGAGTTCATAGAAATTCATATTTGAATTCAACAACTCTTTTTCTTTTGGAGATAAGCTCGCCATGAAGCTTTCATAGGCTTCCTCCTCAGCAGGAGTAACCGTAAATGGATTGTAGGTGGTGTAGAAATCACGTGTCTCTGGATCAGCTTCTATCACAGTTTGAGGAACATCCTTCATGTTGGCAGTTCTAGACACATTGGTCTCATCATACTCAGCTGCTGCTTTGGCATCGGCAGCTTTCTCTGCAGGAGTTCGCTGATCCAATTTAAACCAAGCTACATTTTCAATTGCAATATCCACAGGCTCTGTTCCATAGAACCAACCTCTCCAGAACCAATCCAAATCAACTGCAGAAGCATCTTCCAAAGTTCTGAATAAATCATCAGGAGTAGGGTGCTTAAACATCCACCTTCTTGCGTATTCTTTGAAAGCATAATCAAACAACTCACGACCCATCACGGTCTCTCTCAATATATTCAGCGCAGTAGCTGGCTTTGCGTAAGCATTTGGACCAAATTGAACGATATTTTCAGAATTGGTCATGATGGGCTCCAAGGTATTTTTTGGGCTTCTCATATAAGGAACAATCTTATGTGCAGGGCCTCTTCTAGAAGGGAAATTCCTATCCCATTCCTGCTCCGCCATGTATTGCATGAAGGTATTCAAGCCTTCATCCATCCAAGTCCACTGACGCTCATCAGAATTAACAATCATCGGGAAGAAATTGTGACCAACTTCGTGGATAATTACCCCGATCATTCCGTTTTTCACCGCTTCAGAATAGGTACCATCAGCATCAGGACGACCGTAATTGAAACAGATCATTGGATATTCCATTCCATTGGCAGCCTCCACAGAGATGGCAGTTGGATAAGGGTAATCAAAAGTATGACTTGAATAAGACTTGATTGTATGGGCAACTACTCTGGTAGAATACTGACCCCAAAGTGGATTTGCTTCTTTGCCATAATAAGACATCGCCATCACATCTTTGCCGCCTTGCTTCACAGCCATTGCATCCCAGATGAATTTTCTAGAAGAGGTCCAAGCAAAATCCCTCACATTTTCGGCCTTGAATTTCCAGGTTTTCTTGGCAGTAGCTTTTCCTTTCTCTAGTTCCGTAGCTTCCTCCTGTGTTCTGATTACCACTGGAGCATCATAAGTTTGCTTCGCTCTGTTCCAACGCTCCAACTCTGTTGATGAAAGCACTTGATTTGGGTTTTGTAAGACTCCTGTCGCACCCACCATATGATCAGCAGGTACCGTGATATTTACTTCGTAGTTACCAAAAACCAAAGCGAACTCGCCTCTACCCAAAAATTGCTTGTTTTGCCATCCTTCAAAATCAGAGTAAACCGCCATTCTTGGGAACCACTCAGCCATGGTGTAGAGATAATTTCCATCCTCTTCAAAATATTCATATCCTGGACGACCTGAAATATACCCTACTCGATTGGTGATATTGAAAGACCATTCCACTCCAAAGGTAAATGAATCACCTGCCTTCAATGGCGTTGGCAAATCAATTCGCATCATGGTATTGTTCACAGTCACTGGCAATGGATTTCCTTTGGCATCCGTTACTTCCAAAACTTTATATCCAAAGTCCTCATTTGCCCAGATGATGCCTTCAAGAGTTCTAAGAGTCATTCTGTTGTTGATAGAACTCTCAGCGACTTTTGGTGTGCTGGAATCTGCGCCACGTTGGTTTTCCTCCAGCTGAACCCATAAGTAGGTCAATTGATCAGGAGAATTATTGATATAGGTTACTTTTTCTGAACCTTTGATGGATTGGTTTTCATCATCCAGTTCAACATTGATCACATAATTTGCCTGTTGCTGCCAGTACATATGGCCAGGAGCTCCTGAGGCTGTTCTGTAAACATTTGGTGTCCGAAGCATAGGCCCCAACTGCTCAAATCGTTCTGCATGGTTTTGCTCAGATCGTTGTTGTGCAAAAACTCCTGCAACACTCAATAATGCCAAAGAAGCGATTAATCCGATTTTCTTCATATAACTATAAGGTGATTTATTACCAAAATTTCATTTCTAACATTAACATCAGGGATATCCCAAACACAAAGGAGGATACGATCAAGGTCCATTCTTTCCTACTTACACCAACCAATCCCACTAAAATGGAGGTGGCTAGCAGGTAGGCCCCCACGATTACAATTTGTCCTAATTCCAAGCCTAAATTGAAAGCCAATAAGGGTTGCCAAATAGACATCTCTTGCCCTAAAAGATTTCTTAGGTAGTTGGAAAAACCAAGGCCATGAATAAGACCAAAGAATAAAGCAAAAATGTAATTGATGCTTACTCCCTTTCCAGAGGCAGGTTTAGGCCGTAAAAGACTGATAAAAGCAGTGATTGCAATGGTCACAGGAATCAAAAACTCAATCAATTCCGTATTGACTTGGATGACTTTGAAAGTGGCCAAAGCAAGTGTAATGGAATGTCCAATCGTAAAGGCGGTCACCAACACGATGATCTTTCTCCAATCCCTTGGTATAAAAACAGCACAGAGTGCTAAGACAAATAAAATATGATCGTAACCTTGTATGTCCAAAATATGTTGAACACCCAGGCGAAAATACAATTGAAAGGAACTCATATAGGGTAGAACTACTTCTCATGAAGTAAATTAGCGGCAATTATACAGGATTATTCCCACAAAAGACAAAAGACTCTTACCAAATGCATCATCTTTATATATGTCTGATTTCTTGGGGATGGTTGGCATTTTCCCACCCATTCTTCTTAAGTCTCACGGAGATCAGATACAATGAAAACAGCCAAAAATTAGAAATCGCACAAAAAATATTTTGGGATGATCTGGAAATCTCATTAGAGGAATTTCACGATGCTAACATCGATGTTTTAAATCCTGCGGACAAAGATCAGTTCAACAAACAAGTCAATGCATATCTATTAGATCACAATAAAATCTGGGTAGATGGAAAACCGGTTTCTTTGAATATTCTCGGATATGAAGTGGAAGAAGAGGCCATTTGGTTTTATATAGAATCTGCCAGCACTAGCTTTGACCATTCCATCAAAGTCCAAAATTCAATTTTGCTAACTGAGCACGAAGCCCAGCAAAACATTGTGCATGTGTATGTCAAAGGAAACAGTCCTAAAAGTATGCTCTTGAGAAAAGGGCATGAATCTGAAAGCTTGGAGTTTTAAAAGAAATTTTTCGGAATACTATTTTGGCATTTTTTTCGTCAAAAGAGAAGAAGTCAAATTAAACTATTCCCTTGTTTCGCTTTCTTTTCATCATCCTATTTCTTGGTAGCTGTTTCCGATTATCTGCCCAAAATTGGTCGGAAAAAGACTACGAAAAATATTCAGTACAGGAGTTCTTTCAATTAGAGGCGATTTATAAGCCCATCGATTTTCAGAACATCGATCGACCTTTATTACATGCAGCCATCTTTTATGTCACCAATGAAATGCGTCAAAAAAGAAGGCTTCCCCTGTTTAAACATCTTCCTGCTGCAGAAAAAGTTGCCAAAGACCATGCAGATGACATGGTTGCCTATGATTTCTACTCTCACTACAGCAAAGTGCCAGGCAAAAAGTTGCTAACGGATCGTCTGAAACTGGAAGGGCTAGACCCTTATTGTTATGCAGAAAATATCAGCTCAAGCAATGGACTCCAATATGAATATGGGAGAAAAGTGAACCCTCCTGGTCCCAGTGGTATATTCACCTATGTAACCCGTTCAAAACGAGAAGAAATCGTTCCCCATACCTATATTTCTTTCGCAAGATCAGTATTGATTCTATGGATGAATTCCAGAAGTCATAAAAACAATATCATCAGTACCTGCTATCAATATTTGGGATGTGCAGCAGCTTATTACGGAGATGACACCTTCTATGATATGCCCAATTTCATAAGCGTACAATGTTTCAGTAGTGAACAAAAATAAGCACTTCCTAAAATTTCATTTATCCTGAAAAATGCCCGATTGGAGGGGTTTTAGGCCTAAAATCATAAAAAATCATAAAGGGGGAACCTTGTGTAACTAAATCAGTATTTAAGAGTGCGATGACACGGACTTGTCTTGCAGCTCACACGGAGAGTAAGGCTTTTCTTAGTTTAGTTGATACCTATCGTCATTGTCATAAAAGGCTCCAGTGAAAAGGAGCCTTTTCTTTTTTTTGGTATTATTTCTTGGGTAATTCCACCACAAGACATGGGCTTGATCCACAATTACTGATTATCCAGAAATCAGAATCTTCCAGGCAACCATAATTTTTTCACCTAATCCAGGTATTATCTTCTATGTTTTTATCAGGGAATCTACGATAGGGATCAAGCGTGATTTTCTTGATCTTTCTATCCCCTAAATCCATCTTAGCTTTAAAAGTTCTATCTCCATCAAACCAAACAGTAACTGGCCAAGTAACTTCCATGGTAGTAGCATCGATCATTTTCCCATTTGAAATAGGTTTGATGGCAGGGCCTTCGCTTTCAAATTCCACCTTCAATACGATAGGAGATGGCATTGCTCCATCTTGCCTAATGGTTACGGTTGTTACTTCTCCTTCCGAACTTACATCCTGAATTGAGCCTTCCACAGTTTCTGTAGTAAATAACCAGTAATACCAAAACCACTCAAGATTTTCTCCTAATTGATGGTTCATAAAAAACATGAAATCCCATGGAGATGGATGCTTATATGCCCAAACAGCAGTGTATTTTCGAATGGCATCGATCACCTTGTCATCACCAACAATTCCTCCCAGCATGGACAACATCAGGGGTGTTTTTCGATAAGTTTGAAAGCCATAGCCAGTTCCAGCATAGTTTGCACTCCACATCAAAGGAGCTTCATCCTCATTGCCACTCATCATGCCATAGCTTTGACCGTAACCATCTAAATCATAAGGTTCTCCTGCCGCATCTGCTGCTGACAATATATTCATATACTGGTTAAACCCTTCATCCATCCAACCATATCGAGTCTCATTGGTTCCTAACATCATCGGCCACCATTGATGGGCTGTTTCATGGTCTGCAGCACCCTGATTCGAATTGATCACCATGGGGTACTCCATTCCGGCGCTTGGACCATCCTGCAAAGTCAATTGTGGAAAAGGATAAGGTGCCCAAAGCTTGGAGTAAAACTCTAATGCATGGCGGGTTCTCTCAGCCGCATTTTCAAAATATCGAGCTCTTTCAGGAATAAAAACCATATGAATAGGAATTGGACCCTTCTCTGGAATCATGGCTCTAGTAGCTTTCCATATAAATCTATCGGAGGTAGCCCAAGCAAAATCATTTACTTTATCAGCTACAAATCTCCAAGTCAGCTGGTCTCCATCCACGGTGGATTTACCGGGACCTCTTTCCTCTTCTCCAACAATGGTAATTTCCTCATCAGACTCCAGAACTTTTGAAAGTTGCTGGATCGCTTTTGGAGTCAAAACTTCTTCTGGGTTTTGTAAAACACCTGTTCCAGATACAATCCATCCTGCAGGCACTGTCAAAGACACATCGAATTTTCCAAAATTATTAAAGAACTCAGCTGGTCCTAAATAATCATTCGTTTCCCACCCTCTTAGATCGTCATATTTAGCCAGTCTAGGAAACCATTGAGTAGGCTGGAATAAGGTACTATCAAAACGCTGGGTCATTCTATGCCCTCTACCATTTGGACCACCCGGTAATTTTGTATTCCAATCTATTTCCAATTCTGCAGTCATACCCGCTTTAATTGGCTCCTCCAAAGTGATTACAGCTACCGTCCTTGTTAGTCCTGAAACACGAAGCTGAGGAGATTCATTTCTACGAGAAGGAGCAGCATTCAAATCCACCACATCCCCATTTACTTGCAAGCGTGTTACAATCATCCCCTCTGTTTGCTCGGCCGGAGTAGAAAATCCACGAGGAACATCCGCTCTAAATATATTGTGGTCTAATCTTAAAACGATTTGATTTAAATCATCCTTGCTATTGTTGTGAACAAGTATTTTCTCTGAACCAGTGATGGTCTGTGTGGATGGATCCAAACTTGCTTGAATGGTGAAATCTGTCTCTAACTGCCAATAATTTGGTCCTGGAGTCCCTGAAAAGTCTCTTGTACCTTCTGCAAATGCCTTTCGGATGGAATTAGTCATCGGAACATCCTGTCGAATCACTCTTGTCTGGGTCTCAATAGAATTCCGAAGTGGTTTCAGGCTATTTTGTTGCGCAAAAGCAGCTGTAGTAGTGAAAAATAAAAATAGGATAAAAGCACGCATGTGGTTCTGATTTATTTCTGAGTTGAAAACTTAGTGAAATATCCAATAAATGCCTCAAAGAATGAAGATGTGTGGTATTTCATTTAAAGATTTTGGTAAAAAAACTCAAGAATTGGAAAGAAGAAGGAAAAAACTCTCACTTATAAAAATAAAAAATCCGGCCCTGGGGCCGGATTTTAAAACACTTGATTAAACAGGCTTTTATTAATAACCTGGGTTCTGCTGAATAGGAGCAGTATTGTTGGTCTGTAATTCAGCCAATGGAATTGGCCAAACAAACAAGTGACTGGAATAATCAATGGAGTGATCCATTGGGATTTCTCTGTCAGTTGTATAGAAATCGATGTTAGTGATGGATCTAGAAGTAGCCTTAGCAGGTACTCCGCTCATTCTTCCTTCACCAGATAATCTATGGATATCAGCCCATCTTCTACCTTCTGCCAAGAATTCGATTCTTCTTTCGTTGAAGATTGCGGTTAATACGCCGTCTTCATTTCCAAGACCAGCTACAGTATAAGCTGGAACTGAAGCAGGAAGTGCACGGCTTCTCACAGAGTTTAATAAGGTTACTGCTTCAGCCAACTTACCTGTTCTAGCGTTTGCTTCTGCAGCATTCAATACTACTTCAGCAAATCTTAAAATCACATTAGGATCAGTATAGGTTGTTGCATCCTGATATTTGTCAGTGAAAATACCTGTTCCGCTACGAGTAGTTAAAGCAGATCTTCTGGTATCTTCTTCATGCCAAAATTCAGATCTCCAAATAATTGGGCTGATTTTCACCAAA
Source organism: Algoriphagus halophilus (assembly GCF_900129785.1). Classification (NCBI taxonomy): domain Bacteria; kingdom Pseudomonadati; phylum Bacteroidota; class Cytophagia; order Cytophagales; family Cyclobacteriaceae; genus Algoriphagus; species Algoriphagus halophilus. Next base: position 1,078,471 of record NZ_FSRC01000002.1, on the reverse strand, counting down.
CCTCTAGCACCCAAATCAGGGTTACCATACATGGAAGGCAACGCACCGTTTACACCTGGGTTTGCTTCTGCAGAGTTAACAAAAGAGAAGATGTTATCAGAACTGTTACCACCTCTAAATGGAGTAGCAGGATTAGCTGTAAGAGCATACATAGAAGTAAGCTTGTTGTATTCAGTCAATACACCTGCCCAATCTCCCATGTGCAATTTAACTCTTGACTTCAATGCGATTGCAGCACCTTTGTTTGCTCTAAATGCATCGTCTTCTGACAATAAGCTTTCTGCAGCATCCAAATCAGCCAATAATTGAGTGTAATCCTCACCTACTGTAGTTCTACCTACCGCTTCTCCGTCTGGAACTTTGGTTACATCATCGATACCAAAAGTTCTATAAGGAATACCTAATGAAGATGGATCATCAGAATAAGGTCTCGCAAAGTGAACCAACAATTCATGATGCGCCAACGCTCTCAAGAAAAGCATTTCACCTTTGTAGTTATCTCCTTGCTCAGAAGTCAAAACTCCGTCTGCAACAGCTATATCCAAATTCTCCAAAATGATATTCAATCTGTTGATCATTCTGTAAAGAGAGATCCACATACCATTGTTGTTGGCAGAGTTAGGGCTATAAGACCCTACATAAGTGATTTCATAGAACAACTGGTCGTTGTACATGTCTTCACCACGCATGTCACCCTGCTCCACGTTGGCTGCTCCAAAAGGATAACCTCTTTGTACAGCGTTGTTGTAATAACCTCGCTGAGCAGATTCATAGACACCTAGTACCGCAGATTCAATTCTTGCGGCAGTAGAAAACGCCTCTGAATCAGGAATCAAGTTGGCCGGAGTCAATTCAGTTACATCACAGGCAGTGGTAAAACCAGCAATTGCTAGGGCTACCAAACCCATTTTGATATTTTTTATTGTGAATTTTTTCATAGTAATTCTTCTTTTTCGGTTTTATAAATTAGAAACCTACGTTCAGGCCAAGAGTGTAAGTACGAATGATTGGAGCCACGTTCCAATCTACACCGAAGCTCAGCTGACCTGAGAACTGGTTAGACTCTGGATCCAATCCTGAGTAACCAGTGAAAGTAAATGGATTCTGTACTTGTGCGAAGAATCTAGCATTGGAGATTGCTCCATTGAATGCAGTTTGAAGAGCAGCAGCAGGAATAGTGTAACCTACTACAATGTTTTGGATTTTAACGAAATCACCTTTCTCTACAAATCTTGAGTTCGCAGCAGAATTTTGCCACATGTTTTGGTCCTGACCAGAGTATAATTTTGGTACGTCAGTTACCTGACCACTTTCAGTCCATCTGTTCAAGATGCTTGCATGGTTGTTAGAGAAACCTTGACCCAATAGACCTCTTACAGATTCATTCATGATGTAGTTACCACCAGAGAATCTTGTAAAGATTTCAGCATCAAAGTTGCCAAACTTGAAGTTGTTTGACCATCCACCTTGCCACTTTGGAAGGGTATTACCTAAATATTCCTGAGTTGGAGCAGATCCTGCAACAGAAACATCACCTGGATTAGCTGGATCATAAGCCTTATAACCCAATGCACCTGGAACCAAATTGTACTGTACGATATTATCACCAGATACATACATTGGGTTACCATTAGCTGGATTCACACCTGCCCACTGATAACCGTACAACTGAGCGATTGGATTACCCTCTTCAGTTCTGTTGTAAGTTCCAGTCAATGGAGAAATCAATTCATTTACTTCATTTTTGATGAAGGTAATGTTGAAGTCAGTATCCCAAGAGAAGTTACCTCTGTTGATTACATTCGCATATGCTCTCAATTCCAAACCAGAGTTGGTCATAGAACCGATGTTTTGGCTAATGTTATTTCCTGGTACACCTAGAGAAAGTGCAGTTGGAGCATCTAGGATCAAACCATCAATGTCATTCTTGAAATAATCAGCAGCGATTGTTACACGACCAATGGTCATGTCCAAACCAACGTTGAACTTCTTGGAAGTTTCCCACTGTAGGTTATTGTTCGCAATTGCAGCATAACCGATACCTGCACCAGCACCACCCAATACTGGGCTATAACCACCGTAAGCAGCGAATGTACCAATTTCAGTATTACCTACTTCAGCATAAGAAGCTCTAACTTTGAAATCAGAAATTAATTCAGAGTTGAAAAACGCTTCGTCAGAAACTCTCCATCCCACAGATCCACCGAAGAAAGTACCTCTTTGGTTTTCAATTGCCAAATCAGAAATACCATCATTTCTCACAGTGAAAGACGCAAGATATTTTCCTTTGTAAGAATAGTTGAATCTACCGAAATAAGAATCGAACCCTCTTTCAGCATAGCCACCACCAGAGAATTGGTTGTTGTAAGAACCAGAAATCAAGTTGTTCAATCTGTAGAAGTTATCAGAAAGGTCAGTTCCTGAAGCAGAGAAATTATAGAATTTAGTAAACTGATATTCTAAACCACCAGTAACGTTTAAGTTATGGTCATCTGCAATGACAGTCTGGTAATTCAACGTATTTTGCCAGTTCCAACGGAATGCTGGATTGTAAGCCATGAACATAGAACCGTTAGAGCTTCTACCATCACCATGTCTTGGATCCAAAGATTGGAAGTCATCATTCATGGTCAAATCAATACCAATTTGAGTTCTAGCAGTCAAACCTGTGATGATGTCTACTTCTCCATAGGCATTTCCAATGGCTCTATGAGTACGGCTTCTGTACAAGTTGTTTTGAATGACAAAACCAATGTTTGGAATATTGTTGTCAGGACCAGCTAGGTTTGCACCAAAACCGGTAGTCGCACCGTTTGCTGTTACATTGAATCCGTCAAATGCTGTGTTTTCAGCATCGTAAATCGGCACGTTAGGCAAAGAACGAGTCGCATTGTAAATCGCACCAGAAAGAGAGTTTGCACCATTGTTCAAACCGAAAATTTCTGTGAAAGAGTAAGAAAGAGAAGTACCGATTCTTACTGCTTTGGAAATACTGTGATCAATGTTTGCTCTGAAAGAGTATCTGCTCAATTCATTAGGTTTTACTGGAGATTCCTGATCAGTGTAACCCAAAGAGAAGAAATATTTCGTAGCATCAGAACCACCAGCAATAGATAGGTTATGCTGTTGAGTAAATCCTTTTCTGAAAATTAGATCTTGCCAGTCGGTATTAACACCTGGATTTGCCAATGGAGATTGGTTGGCATTCGTTCTTTTCTCATTGGCAATAGTTACCCACTCATCACCAGTCAATAAGTCGAATCGATCCACTTCCTCATTGAAACCCATAGAAGTGTTGTAAGACACTTTTGCTTTACCAGAAGCACCTCTTTTGGTTGTAATCAAGATGACACCATTTGCTGCTCTAGAACCATAAATTGCAGAAGCAGAACCATCCTTCAAAACCTCGAAAGAAGCGATATCTGCTGGGTTAATGTTTGCCAATGGGTTAGCAGCGTTTACAGAAGATCTGTCGCTGCTTACAACTGGTACACCATCGATTACGATCAATGGACTTGCGCTGGAAGAAATAGAGTTGATACCACGGATTCTGATAATCGGTGCAGCACCTAAAATACCAGATGGAGTAGTGATTTGCACACCTGGAGCTCTACCAGCCAATTGAGATTCAAAAGATGGAGATACCAAGTTTTCAATGGACTTGCTATCAATGGAAGTTACCGAACCGGTAATTTCTCTTCTTTCCTGAGTACCGTAACCTACTACTACTACCTCATTCAAAGTTTTCACATCCACATCCATGACCACGTTGATCACGCTGCTGGATCCAATAGGCATTTCTTTGGAAAGATATCCTACAAAACTGAAGACCAAAGTGGTTGCTTCACTTGGAACTTGAATAGAATAACTTCCATCCAAATCCGTAATTGTTCCTTGTGTGGTTCCTTTCACCACCACGCTTGCTCCTGGTACTCCTTCTGGCTCTTCAGCCGAAGTTACCCTACCAGTGATTGTTTTGCTTTGCGCCAAAACTGACATGACTGTCAGAAGTGTAAACGCCAAGCCTAATAAAACTTTCTTCATAGGTCGATTATTTAGTTTTTTTAACTATCGTGCGGCGAATATCCTCTGAAAGTTTGAATTGTAAAAAGATTCAAACAGGCCTCTAAAGCATTTAGAAGGCAATTATATATGGTTATTTGTAGAAAAATTTATTTTTTATATGGTTCACATGTTTACACATCAATTTTCCATATAAACCATCTATTCTCTTGGTAAAAGCAGTAATTAAATTCTGAGATTTTTTAAAAAATATCTTTAAATAATCGACTTTAAAAAATTTGATATAGTTCTAAAAATTGTTTAGTTCATAAAACACAAAACAATATTCGTAGTAAACTAAAAACGAAACAATTTTACCCAATTTAATTCTGAGAACTACCTTTCCCCGTTCAAATGAATCAGAATATTATTCTATATAGTATCTGAATTACAAAATTTAATTAATTACAAATTTTTTTTATAAACGGAACAAAATTTCGGTATTTTGGATAAATAACAGTAATAATCACTGGTTTTTTTCTCCAAAATCAACACTTCTATGAATAAACCACCTCCCATTTGCTCTTTTTAGCAAAAAAAATTGCATAACAACGATTTTTTCAAAAATAGGTTGTGAATCCAAAACTTTAATAATATTTGGTATTGAATTTTTTTTCAAATCTTTAAATGCCAAAGTCATATGCGGATGATAGTTTCTATCGCTTAACTCCTCATTTAGCTTCAATTCTCTTTTGCAGAAAGATTTCAAATTAGTTTGAAGCTGAAACAAATCATCATTTCCTTTTACTTTTAAAAAGACCACTCGATTACCAAAAGTATCAATACCTCCTATTGTCAATTCTAAAGGAGAATAATCAATCATAAACTCCTGTAGCTTTTCAATTAAATAATCTTCCTTAGCTTCGTTATAAGTAAATGGCATCTTTAGGGTAATATGCGCAGGAGATTTCAAGGCATACTTAATATTGAAACGTTCTTTCAACTCCAACTTTAACGCAGTTGCTTTTTCCTGTAATTCGCCTCCAGGAACAATTGCTAGAAAATACTTTTGAAAACTTGCCATCACTCAATTTTACCTTGAAATCTATTCTAATGTGCAAAAACAAAAAAACTATTCGAATTCCTCAATCAAACTATTAAATTGATAAGCCAAATACCAAACAGCTATGAAATACTTTTCTAAGGCCATGATTGGCCTCGATCTTACAGAAATGGACGATATCCTAATCGAAAAAACAATTGTTTTTTTAGAGTTCTTAGGAATCGATAAATGCTATTTCGTTCACGTCGCAAAAGATTTAGCAATACCTCAGGATATTTTGGAGAAATACCCCGATTTATTAGCACCAGGAGATGAATCTCTGGAAGCATTGATTTCAGATAAATTAAAGAAATTTAATTTCCCTGAGAATATTGAATTAGAGGTCTTCGCAGAAGAAGGAAATCATCCATTGGACACTTTCTTAAGATGGGCCAAAATAAAGGATGTGGACCTGATCATCATGGGTAGAAAAGAGACTTTGGAAGGAAGCGGCTCTCTCGCTAAAGGAATAGCCAAAAAAGCACCTTGCTCTATCCTAATGTTGCAAGAAAAACGTCCTCCTGGGCTTCCAAAGAAAATCATGATTCCTAGTGATTTCTCTGAACATACCCACATGATTTATGATTTTGGGGAGAGAATTTCGGATGAACTACACGCTGAACTAGTACCGGTACATATGTATCATGTCCCTCATGGGTATTCCAAAACCGGCAAATCATTCGAGGAGTTTGCAGAAATAATGAAGGAAAATGCTCGTCATGACTTCCAGAAGTTTGTAAGCAAGCACAATCACCCAGAATTGGAATGTCAATTTGTCCTAAACGATGGACAGGATGATGGAAAAGTCTTGTTGGACGAAGCACTAGAACTAGAGGTGGACATGGTATTATTGGGATCTAGAGGAAAAACAAAATCAGCTGCCATTTTACTTGGAAGTGTTGCTGAAAAGCTGGTTATGGTTAATAATGTATTACCTATGTTGATCTTTAAGAAAAAGGGTGAAACCATGGGCTTTTTCGATGCCCTATTTAAAATTTAAGGTTTGGTTAAATAAAAACATACCTGATCTCCCAAGCCCTCTTGATTATAATAGAGGGCTTTTTTTTGATATTCCTCAAATTCCTCTTTTGAAAATTCATTCGAAACTAGCTCTGGGTCAAGAGGAAGCCCCCGTTTGTATAACTCGGTTCCCCAAAACTGAAAATCAGTAGAATCAAATTCGACCTCTTTCAATTCAAACCCTACTTTTTTTGAGACCAACTCGAATCCTTTGATAGAGGGTATAATCAAATGCCTTGGAGCATCCAGTTGAACCCAAAATGCGCGCTCCTCTTTCCAAACTTGAGCATCAGAAACAGGTGTTCTTATTAGTAGTTTACCGCCGGATTGAAGCTTTTCAAAGCAAGAATTCAAAATCTCCAAGGGATCCGACATATGCTCGAATGAATGATGCATCATGATCAAGTCAAATTGCATCTCTGATTCCTCGATGGTTTTTTTCCATAAGGTAAGGTTAGGAGAGATCACTTTTTCTTGGCTCATAAAGGGATCAAACCCATGTAAATCCTGATAACCAGAGGCAAAAAGTTCATAAAGGAGTTGACCGTTTCCACACCCGATATCGGCAATGCGATCCGAAAATTTCGGCTTTAATTTCTTCAACCAATACCCATAGGTGGGTTCAAATTCTTTCCTTCCAATTAAAAAGAAAGCTTTCAGACGAAGGGTTTTGAACAAATTTTTCAGAGAACTGGAAGGCACAAGCTCCTGAAATGAATAATAACCTCCACTATAATAAGGAGACATATCCGAAGGGACTGTTGCTAATTGTAAAGAACCACAAGATTTACATTCCTTGTAAACAAATGCTTCGCCTATTCCAAACATCTGTTCTTTTGCATTGAACTCCAATTGTTCCGAAGAACCACAAAATTTACATTTCTCCATTCAAATAGTCTCTGTGTTCTGGTTGAATACCTGTTCGCCCATAGTTGGGTACAGCAAATTGCTTGATAACAACTAAATTCTAACCAAAGACAAAACTAGCCGAATTCTTAAGCTAAAAAGAGAACCTTTTCAGTTTTCGATTCCGATTGGGATTTTTTTTTAAAAATCTTGACAGATTAGAGCCAACTTAACCTATTTGGCAAAAAATCTGTTTATAGAATCACTTATATTCGACAAAAATCAATCTAATTGGAAAAAATTAAGAAAAGAATCACCTAGGCTGATTACTTTTGGGCTTAATTGTTTTCCGAAAACGCTCACCCGAGCAATTTATGAGTTTTATTACCGATTTATTTGCTGCATCAGATAATCCCAATTCTTTAGGAGCAAAACTTAGAAATAAAAGGCAGCAAGTTTTTGAAGCCCTTTTCTTCTCTCATTTTAAAACTTCCGAATCCATAAAAATTTTGGATGTAGGGGGTACTGACTATTTCTGGAAAAACAGTTCCCTACCTAAAATGCCTCAGGTAGAAATTACCCTTCTGAATTTGACCAAAGAAAAGGTAGAGCAGCCTGGGTTGAAAAGTGTAGTTGGAGATGCCACTTGTATGCCAGAATTTGAAGACCAAAGCTTTGATCTGGTATTTTCAAATTCGGTAATCGAGCACGTGTATACCTGGGAAAATCAAGTGAAAATGGCCAATGAAATCCAACGGGTAGGAAAGACTTTTTTTATTCAAACACCCAACAAATACTTCCCCATAGAGGCACATTATGCAATCCCTTTTGCACAATATATGCCGAAGTCCATCATCTTTCCCATACTTACCAAAACGAGGTTGAGCCGGCTTCGCAAATGGGATGAACGAGATGCCCAACAATATTTGGATGAGATTTTATTACTGGATGAAAAAGGAATGAGAAACCTATTTCCAGGTGCATCGATTTATAAAGAAAAGATGTTTGGAATGGTCAAATCTCTATCTGCCCATAATCTGGGCTAATTCTTTAAATCAATTCGTATTTTTTTTCTTTGATAGAACGATGGATTCCATCCCAAAGGACTTTTCTTGCCTGCAACGCTTCCCTTGCCGCTTTTTCGGATTCTTCAAACTTCTTGGGATCATCTCCCATTAAAAGACTTACCATTCTCCAAGCCAAAGGTCCATGTTCCTCCTCATCCAAATGGATATGCCGATCAAAATAAAAGGAAAGGGTCTTCAATTTCTCAGGTTGATTTTTCACTAATTCATCCACTAGTTTTCGGAATAAATCAGGAATCAAATCTTCCCTTCCCAAAGTAAAGGAAGCCGCAACTTCGTGAGGTTTCCCTTTAGTTACCATTTCATAATTCAATTTCAGGAAAGTCCTTACAAAGACAGGTAATTGAACTTCCTCCATCGCTTCTAAAAAATCAGCTCCAGATTTCAGCTTTTGCAGCATCAAATCAATGTCATAGGTTTCTGCTCCTGCTTCTTTCATTGCTCGCAAATAGAGCTCAAAATGGCTACAATACCCTCCTTCACCATCTTCATCACTCTCTTCTGCCAAGACAATATCATTGATAAGTCTGGCAATCATCGGGTCTGAAGCAGGGACCCAAGGAAGATTGATTCCCGTCAATTTAACTTGCAAGGATTTTAACAAACTCATAAAGTCCCAAACTGCAAATACATGGTACTTCATGAAAATATGAAAATCTTCCAGGCTAGTTAGGTCTTTATAAATAGGATGATCTAATAAGATTTCTCGTTCGATCTGAACAGATTGAATTAGTCTTTCAAGCGGAGTACTCATACTTTTTTTTGAAGAATTACGAAACGGAGCCATCCTTGGATGACAAAAGACAAACTTTCTTTTGAAACTTAATTTTCCGCGAACTGAAGACGTACCAAATTGGCATAAAAGCCCTCATCTTTGGTAATCAAATCCTGGTGATTTCCTTCCTCAATAATTTCTCCGTCTTTCAACACGTAGATCCTATCCACTTTTCTGATGGTAGCCAGTCTATGGGCAATAATGATGGTCGTTCTGCCTTTCATTAATTCATCCAAGGCTTCTTGAACAAGCGACTCGGATTCTGCATCTAAAGAGGAGGTAGCCTCATCCAAAATCAAAATGGATGGATCCTTTAATATCGCTCTTGCAATTGCCACCCGCTGTCTCTGTCCTCCGGATAGTTTCACTCCACGTTCTCCTACCAAGGTATCTAATCCCTCTGGGAATTGACTGATAAACTGCCAAGCGTTTGCCTTCTTGGCTGCCTCCATAATTTCAGCTTCTGTCGCATTTGGCTTTGCATAGGAGATATTCTCACGGATCGAGCCGCCAAACAAAAGAACTTCTTGAGGAACCATCCCTACCTTGCTTCTTAGTGCTTGTAGGTCCCAATTGGTGATATTTTTATCATCCACCAGAATTTGACCATTTTGGATATCATAGAATCGAAGAAGCAATTGAATAATCGTGGATTTTCCTGCCCCTGAATGTCCTGCCAAAGCTACTTTTTCTCCTGGATTGACATGGAAACTTAGGCTCTTTAAAACTTCTACTTCTGGTCTGGTAGGATAATGGAACTGCACGTTTTGGAAATCGATCTTTCCCTGGAAATTCAAGGCAACATCCCCTCCTACTTGTTCTGCCTCCTCTTCCAAAATCTCCAGCACCCTTTCAGAAGATCCAATGGCCTTTTGGACCTGACCATAGATATCCCCTAATCCTGCAATAGATCCTCCGATAAACGTGGTATACAAGACAAATGAAACCAGCTCACCTACACTCATATCACCTGAACCCACTAGGCTTGCCCCATACCACATCACGGCTACAATCCCGCCGAACAAAGCAAAGATGATGAATGAGATAAATGCTCCTCTGTATTTGGCTTGTCTCAAAGCTACTCCTACTACAGAATTCAATCCTTTCCCGTAGCGAGCAGATTCATATACTTCACCAACAAAAGACTTGACCGTGCTGATGGACTGTAAGGTTTCTTCTACGATCACGTTGGCAGCAGCCAATTCATCTTGGGTTTTCTTTGAAAGTTTTCTGATAAACTTCCCAAATACCATCGCTATCAACACCAATACAGGGAATGTGCCCAGCATGAATAAAGTAAGCTTCGGTGTATTAATTAATAGAAATGCCACTCCAGCTATCAAGGTGATAATCTGTCTGAAAAACTCTGCCAGCGTAACTGAAAAAGTATCTTGAAGCAAACTTACATCCGAAGTGATCCTTGAAATCAGCTCTCCGGTTCTTCGGGTATCGAAAAACTTCATGGGCAAACGTACCATCCTAGAATACAAAGCCAATCTTATATCCCGCATGGAACGCTCAGAAACCAATGCAAATAACCAAACCCGAAAGAAAGAAAAAATACTCTGGACAGCTAAAATCCCAACGAGTATAAGCGCTATGGAATTAATATCTGAGACAATCCATTCTGTGCCTTGAGCAGCGTCAATGAGCTTACCAGCAACAAATGGAAACGTCAATAAAGTTAAAGAAGAAAAGAGCAGGAACACCAAACCCAAAATAAATGCCCATTTGTAGGGCATTAAAAAACGGAATATGGTTCCGATCTTTTCTAAATTCTGCTTTGACAACTTCCTCTTTTCGTGCTCTTCCAAAGCAGTGCCTCTTTGTTTTGCCATTAGACTTTCTTGGTAATTGAACAGACAAAAGTAAGAGTTTTTGGAAGTATATCCTCCCAGATTTTAGAATTCCCTTTCCCAGAATAAAATTCTACTTATAAAATGAAACGAGGAGTCCTTTGCAAGACCCTATCTGCCAAATATTCTCCCAAGGCCGCGGAATGTTTGAACCCATGTCCCGAGCATGCAGATACCATCCACTCACGTTCATTATCCACATTTTTCTGGATGATAAATTTCGCATCCTTAGTCACTGTGTAAAAGCATACTTCAGATTTCAAAAACTCTGGTTTCAACCCGCCAAACCTCGGTTCAACTTGTTCCTTCCAGAACCTTTGCTGCTCCTCCTCTCCAACTTCTCTAATGATTTGGTCAGGATGGTCCACGGCTTCAAATGATTCGGTTGCCATCTTTATAGACACCCCATCTAAACTAGGAAAGCCATAGATAAAATCCTCTGGATTCGGACCATGACCCCACATAAAAACCGGATAGTCTTTCCAATCCTCTTGGTCAATTTTTACCCAATGGAGTAATTGCCTGCATATTTTTAAATTGGAACGGCCGGCCTGAGATAAGAAATCTTTGATCCAACCTCCGGTACAATTGATCACTACATCTGCTACCAAACTTTCACCCTCTAATTCTACTTGAACTTTTGAATCAGACCGTTTCTTCACCTGAAGTACTGGACTATTTCTCAAAACAATGGCTCCATTCATTTCAGCAAGATTGATTTGGACCCGAATGGCTTCTTCAGGTTTTAAGTACCCCGCAGAATATTCAAAATAGGCAGTTCCTTCTTCCTCAAGTTGAAATAATGGGTATTTCATTTTCAATTGATCAGAGGACATCATTTGGTGTGCAATCCCAAATTGATCGGCTATGGTAACGGTGTTCTTAAAAAAACCTTCCACTCCATGTTTGGCCCATGGCGTTTTTCCTGAATCCAATAAAACACCTCCACATTCCGTAAAAATAGAGTTTCCTGAAATCGACTCGATTTCTCTCCATATTTCATGAGATCGTTTGACCATAGGAACATAAGCATCCGACTCCCCTACTGCCAATCTTGTGATTCGGGTTTCGCCATGGGAAGATCCAAAATGGTGTGGAGGATCAAAACGATCAATTCCCAAAACAGAAACTCCAGCTTTTGAAAGTTGGAAAAGGGTTGCAGATCCTACTGCTCCCAAGCCGATTACTATTACCTCAAAATCCCGAAATTTCATATATGCATCAAAAGACTACAAAAAGATCCTATTTGATTTTCAAATTACAAGGAAACCAAAAAAAATGGGTTAAAAACCGGAAAACTCAGTTTTTAACCCATTGGAAGGTCAAAATTCATTGTGTAGGATTTTTCTACTTTTTGCCCATCTGAGCATCAACCAATTCACGTTTTAACTTTCGTTCGCGTTCTAAGGTGTTTTTTCTGTGGGAGTCAAATTCTTCTTGAACTTCCGCCAAATCCTTTTGGGCTTTCTTGATTTTTTTAAAGCTTCTCAAGTATTGCATGGAGAAAAATGCAAGGGCAACCGCCAAGATTGCCACCAATAGCCACATCATAGAACTATATACTCCTTTGTGAATGCCAATACCAAAAAAGGTGAAATTGTCTTTGGCAGCAATGGCTTCTTCTTTATCTGCCTCTGCTTGCAATAGTACCGTATTCATGGTGCCAATTGAGTCTTTTTGACTGGAAATCTGTGTTTTAAGATCAAACACTTCCTGTCTCATGGTTCTCATGGAATCCAAAATATTGGACTTTAACCTGTCCAGATTTGTCCGTTTAACTACCTTATATTCTTGGTAATTATTGGATACATTGTAGATATAATCAAACTGGCTATCGATCGTGCCACCGTTTAGAGATCCCTGATCTGAAGAACTGTCTTGTGCTTGAGTTAGATTTCCAAGTCCTACAAACAACATCATCAAACTACAAAGGGTCAATACTTTTAACATTGGGTATTTAATTTACAAATTGGGGGATTGACATCGGGGCTTCAATAAACATGCCTCGTGGCAAAAATAACACGATTTTTTTGATCCTCTTTTTTACAAGCCTTGAAAATTCATTAGTACACCTTGATTTTCAATTGATTAAACAGGATTAATTTATATTGAAGAAACCAGGTCTCTCAAAGTTCCTTTACCGTGTCCACTTTGGAAGCAATAAATGCGGGTCGATAGCTTGCTAATAAAGTAATTCCAATAACAGCTAAGCTAATCCAAATAAAGTCTGTCCAGGCTATTTTTACTGGATAAGAATCGATTACTGCCGATGAAATTCCCAAGGAAACCAATCCGAATTTTTCCTGAGCCAGACAAATCAAAAAACCCAAAATCAATCCGATAATTGCTCCACTCAATGCAATCAAGGCACCTTGTTTCAGGAAAATTCTACTGATCAATTTATCAGGAGCTCCCATGGCTTTTAAAACGGCAATATCTTTTTTCTTCTCAATGGCCAGCATACTCAATGAAAAAAAGATATTAAATGAGGCAATGGCCAAAATAAAGGTCAAAGTGAGAAAGACGAAAAGCTTTTCTAGCTTCACAGTTCTCAATAATCCCGCATGTTGCTCATCCGTATTTTTGACTAGAAATCGAGGACCTAGCAATTCCTTTAAGCTTGATTGTATCGAATTGATAGAATGGCTTTCCTCCACTTTAATTTCCAAGGAGGTCCTTCTATTTCCATAATTCAATAGATTTTTTGCGAATTCCAGTGGTGCAATGACATACTCATCATCAAACTGTCGCTCTATACTGAAAAAGGCAACTGGGTCCAGAATCGCCGAGGAATACAATTGATTGGGATCAATGGTAGCGGCCGACCTAGGAGCTTTGGGGTAGAAAACTTTTAATGGGACGATCACATCATTCAAATTGACTGAAAGGAAAAAGCCAACCCCCCTGCCTAAAATCGCAGCAGGTCTTAAATCCGTCCCCAAGGTAGTATCTCCCCAAAAATAGCCATTTTTAAACCTGCCTTGGTCCAAGAAATTGTCTGAGACTCCTTTCAATCTTGCCACAATTTGATTCCCATTGTAATCAAACAAGGCATTGTCTTCTATCACCTCGGTCAATACCTCCACTCCCTCCAGAGATCGAATACTATCTAACCAGTCTTCGGTTACTTCAAAACTTTTCCCCTCTGCAGCTTCTATCTTTAATTCCGCATCAAAACTGGCAAAAAGACCTCGAATTAAATCCTCCAAGCCATTAAACACCGACATCACAATTACCAATGCCATGGTACCCACGGCTACTCCTACCATAGAAATGGTGGACAGGATCGTGATAAAGTTCCGCTTTTTCTTACTGCGAAAATATCGGCGCGCTATAAAGAAACTAAGTGTCAATAGCCTTAAGAATTAATCCTCTGAATCTTCGTCTTCCTCTTCTGGAGCTTCCGGAATATTCAAATCAGAAATGACCTTGTCCATATGCTGCGCATAGGAAGCAGAGTCATCCGGGAAAAATGCGATCTCAGGAATAATGCGGACTGACTTTCCGATTCTTTTGGCCAATTGATGCCTGATTTCTTTTTTATGTTGGTTGATCAGCTTGTAGGTAGCATCTGGATCAGTGAGCAAAAAGCTTAAATATACTTTTGCAAAGCCCAAGTCAGGGCTGACCAAAACGTGAGTGATGGTGATCATTGCTTTCCCTACAAGATGCTTGGCGTCTTTTTGAAAGATATCTCCAAGCTCTTTTTGGATCAATTTGGCGTATTTTTGTTGTCTTTTACTTTCCATGTGAAGTATTTGTGGTACAAATTTAGCGAAATAGTTGGGCAACCTTTAATTTCGGGCTTAGACTACCCAATACTAACTCAATTTTCCAGACATCTTGCTTAGATTTTTCAAAGTTAATGACCCTTTCAGACTCGTAGGTTTAGCAATTTATTTGCTTGTACTTACTGCCATATTTCTGATTTGGGACCCTTTCCCGCTTACTACCCTCCAGCTTTCCTGGATGGTGTTGGGCGAACGACTTGGACAAGGATATTTCCTTTATCAAGATATCATTGATAATACTGGGCCACTTTCAGCAGGATTTTTTACAATCGTTGACTTTATCATGGGAAGAAGCCCTTTAGCCTATGAATTAATCGGAAGGGTCTTCATTTTGTTTCAAATCATTTATTGGAATACCATCTTAATTAAATACCGGGTGTTTGATGAGAACACCTATTTGCCTGCAATGATCATGGCAGCGCTTTTTCATTTCTCATTCGATATGCTTTCTTTAAACCCTGCCATGCTGGGAAGTACATTTTTGATTTTGGCATTGGGCCAATTGTTTTCCCAAACGGTGCTTCAAAAAGAAACCAGTGAATCCACCCTTTTGATAGGTATTTATGGAGGTCTAGCAGCAGGATTTCATCCAAGTTATATTTTTTTCTTACCCTATATGATTCTGACTGGGATTGCCATCAGTGGTTTTTCCTTCCGCCAACTCATGCTTTCTTTGGTTGGATATACTTTGCCGATTCTTCTGATAGCCGTGTTCTATTATTGGAATGACGGACTTCAAGAGGCTATTGATATTTGGCCTCTGATATTTAAATCTTCCAGAGTTCTTTTCCAGTCGTATTGGAGTTGGTTAATCATAGGTGCATTTCCTATCCTGCTTTCCTTAGTAGGGTATTTCTTGGGAGCTGTACTAAAAGGCTCTACCATCAACCAGCAAAAGCAAAGGCAATTGGTCATTTTATGGCTAATTTTTGCTGCGGCTGAGTTTCTGTTAATTAAAAATCAAGCGGGATATCAACTGATCATTTTTGTTCCGGGACTTTCTTATTTGATTACTCAGTTTTTTCTTCACATTCGAAGAGGAATGATCCCGAATCTTGCCTTTTACTTACTTATTATGGGCCTACCGGCATTTGCCTGGTGGTATTGGCAATTCAACGTGGACAACCCTTCCTATTTTGTTTCTGAGCAGGTAGATACATCGTTGGAGGGTAAGGAAATTATGATCCTAGGGCCGGATATTTCTGGTTATCAACATGCTAAATTAGGAGGTCCGTTTCTCAATTTCGAATTGAGTAAACTCTATCTTGACCAAGACAGAGATATCCCAGAGAAAGCCAAACTATATCAAATGCTGCAACATCAGCAGCCGAAAATTATCCTGGATCAAGAAGGCCTTTTTCAGTCTATTTTAAATGATTTTCCAGAGTTGAGCAGACACTATTCCCAACGCACCAAAGGAACATTCACCCTTATTAATTAGGTATTTATTTGACATTCAATGAGATGAAGTGTATTTTTAATACTACTACTTTTCATCGATCACTTTTCAATAAACCTACTTTTTATGGGTACAATTTTCCAGTTGCTGGAATCTTGTTCTTCTTCCGAGAAGAACAAATTTTTGCAATACATTTCAGTAAATAACGCTCCAAATTCAAAGAAATATCGACTTCTAAAATTGATGATCGATTTCCCTCATTTGCCGGATCAAGAGTACGCTAAACTCTTATATCAAAAATCCAATCTTCCGGCTTTCGCCCAATTAAAAAAAAGACTGACAGAAGAACTTCTTTCCATTATAGGATTGGTTAAAAAAAATCAATTTCAAAAAAAAGACCGGCTACGCGCCCAAGTGGTAGAATTGGTCATGAAGGCAGAACAGTTTTTTAATCTGAGTTTAGAAAAGGAAGGGGTGAAAGCTCTAAAAAAGGCTCTTTATTTAGCTGGAAATCAAGGATATACTGACTTAATTCTATGTGTACATGAAACTGCCAGATCTGCAGGGGTAGCAGAGCCCATTGATCAAGAAGAACTGCAGCGATTAAAAAATGCTTTATGCAAGCAATTGGAACTGACCTTCCATACAGATCATACAGAAAAAGAGATTCAAAAATCCAAATTCATCTCAGTTAGAAAATCAGTATTACAAACTGAATCCAATAATGAGGTACTTAACCTTTTGGAGAAAACTGAAGAATTCCTAGAACATAATCAGATCTCTTTAGCTTCAGAGGCTATCCAAAAGGCAGAAAGTATCTTATATTCTTATCCTTCTATCCATCAACCTGAAATGATATGGAAGCTTAATTTAACCCAGCAGCAGGTACTTTTAAAATATGGGGCATTCGAAGAACTGATCCAAAATTGCCAAAGAACCTTACTCATCAAAGAGCTTCCTATGGATGCAAAATCAGAAGTTTATAAAAATGAATGGTTTGCCTCTTTTTATTTGAAAAAGACCAAGGTTGCCAAACAAATTTTATTGAAGCTAGCCCGCCAGAAAAAAGTCTATAAGAAAAACACCTGGCAATATTTTGAATCATTTCTATTATTTCAAGAAGGGGATTTGGAAGACTCCCTTATCCTTAACCATGAATGTCAAAGGAATCTGAAAGGAATACCTGAATTCTATCTTGGATCCAAACTTCTTGAAATCATGATTTTAATAGAAAAAAATGAGTGGGATTGGGTAGAATTTAAATTAGAGAGTTTTCGTAAAACCCTTTATTCTTTAAAAGGTAAAGTGAATTGTCGTATCAAATCCTTTTTCAATTGCCTGCAATTACTGCAAAAGACAAATCCCGATTGTTTTTCAGAACGATTGGAAAATCATACACATTTTCAGCTTCTTCAGTCTGCAAAAGATTCCTTTTCATGGCAACCTGGTACCTATGAATTAATTCCATATCATCGTTGGATTTCACATCTATTTACTACTGATTCTCAACCCAAAAATTCTCAAGCATTCACCAGCACATTTCGTCAAAAAGAAATTATTAGTAATTACTAACATACTGATTAGTAGTTTTTTATTTAATAAATAGGATAATTTTTTGAGTCATTTTTCAGTAAAACATTCCTTTGCTGCCTATCCTGCAAGTAGTACCTTTTAGTACCCTTTTAAGTTTTTCATTTTTTTAATATGATTTATTCGGCATTAGAATTTTTGACGCAGGAACTAAACGCCTTTATCAAATTAAAGGTGGGTGATACGGTAGGTGATACCAATGGAGATCGGATTTTTCTATCTTCTGTAACCAATGAAAACGGAATTATTATTCCTGATAAAAGTCTTGGACTTTCTTTAATCAATATTGAAGAGGAGCGAACTTTAAAAGAGCAAAAAAGCACCTTTATCAATTCGGTTGGAAAAGTTGAAAAACGCAACCCGGACATCCAGCTAAACCTATATGTCTTGATCACTGCTAATTTTCAAAACAAAAAGCAGAATGACTCATCTGATGATTATGTAGAAGGTTTAAAACAATTGGGGTATGCCATTTCTTTTTTTCAGGCAAAAAATGTTTTTACAAAAGAAAATAGCCCACGACTAGCTGGAATAGACCCAGGCTTATCCAAACTCGTAGTGGAGCTATACAGTTATTCATTTGAACAATTATATAACTTTTGGACTGTAGTAGGAGCAAAATATCTCCCCTCTGTCTTATATAAGGTCAAAACAATCCGAGTTCAAGAAAACGCAATTCAGGAAAGTGGAGATCCAATCGAAAAAATTCACCTTGATACCCTACATAAGTCATGAGCATTATCTACTCTCGCCTAGGCGAAGTAGCACTTCGCCATGAATATTTTAAAGATGGGGTTGCCAGAGATTTGGTCTTATGGCCCTCTGAAGAAACTTCAAGAATATTCCAAAATGGGAAAATCATTTTTCGTCAGTTCCAAGGTGGAATGATCTTACTTTACAGAGCAGAAGAAGACGAAACCACTCCGATTTCTCCTCTTACACAACCTGTATCCTTTTATTTTTTCTTTCAGCCTAAAAATCCCGCCGACTTTCTTCAAATTTCTGATTTGGATGACGGAAGTAATCTCTATTCCTCTGGTAAACTTCCCTTTTTCTTCAATGTTCCTGCAAATGCCTCTTCGGATGAATCAAGTCCGGAAAATTTAAGCTATGATTTACTGGATGGCTTAAGGGCCAAAGCTTTCGGAATAGAGCTCACATTGGAACCATTCCCTCCATCTGTAAGGATCAAAGTTAGGAAGGACCTTACTCAGGTAGTATCGCCTGGAAAAGATGAAAATGGGTTACCCTTACCTGATCTTTTTGAAATTGCCCCTGATGACCAAGGAAAAATACGGTTCACTTTTGATTTAAGAGGAAAAGCAGAAGGTATTTATACGTTCACTTTGAGAGATGCTGGAAATACTACCGACCTGTGGAGCAAAACTTATTGGGTAGGAAATGAACCTGCTAGCCCATTGGGATTGATTCGTTTGGAATATGTGAATGCACCTTCCAATTTGTATGGTTCCAAAGAGCATTACCGATTGACCATTCCAAGCCAAAAAAGCCGGTGGACTTATTTAATTGTCAATGGGAATCAAAAGGTTGATCTACTTTCCAAAA
The DNA here is from genome assembly GCF_900129785.1 of Algoriphagus halophilus. Lineage (NCBI taxonomy): Bacteria > Pseudomonadati > Bacteroidota > Cytophagia > Cytophagales > Cyclobacteriaceae > Algoriphagus > Algoriphagus halophilus. Next base: position 1,059,439 of record NZ_FSRC01000002.1, on the reverse strand, counting down.
CATTAGAAATAGAAGATGTGGATGCTGACCTTCCACCTCCTTATTCCACCTATCAATTCGATCAAGTTGGAGATAGTCCCAGTACCGATATCAAAATAAACAATAGGGAAACGGTCGTTTTTCGATCCCAAGTGGAAATACCCTTTTTTGAAACCCCAAAACTCAGCCTTCGGCTGGTAGAAAACCCGGGTTCCAAAGTTTTGGTAGCTGATCTTCCCAATCCTTCGAGAGCCGCTCCCACCAAAAAGATTGGAGCAGATTTAAACACTGAAATTTATGTATTCATCTAGCAAATAATCCGAATATGGCAGACTACAAAACCCCTGGGGTTTATATTCAGGAAATATCAACCCTTCCCGCATCGATAGCCCCCGTGGCAACGGCCATCCCGGCATTTGTCGGCTACACAGCTACACGAATTAAAAATGGAGAATCCCTCCCCGTCAATACACCGGTAAGAGTTAGTTCTTACCTGGAATACAAAGAGATTTTTGGAGAATCTTACCCCGAAGATTATGGGGTAACCTTGGCATTGGACGCAGATGGAAATACTGAAGTGACCATTAACCCTCCTAGTAGTTTTTCTCCTTATCGTATGACCTACCAGATCTACCAGTACTTCAATAATGGAGGTGGTCCTTGCTACATCGTTTCAGTAGGAGGATTTGTAGCAGGTCCAAATCCACCAGCAACTTCCATTTCTCCGACAGATTTGATCGCGGGAATCAAAGTATTAGAGGAAGAGGATGAACCCACCATCTTGGTTGTACCAGAGGCTGTGATTCTAAGCAATGTGGATAGAAAAACGATCCATGAAACCTTGTTGGCCCAATGTTCAAAATTGCAAGACCGCTTCGCAGTAATGGATGCTTTACACTATGGAAGTCAAAGTGTCAAAGAAGATGGGGATTCATTTCGAGCCGAGGTAGGTACCAGTGACCTAAAATATGGAGCAGCTTATTATCCCTCTCTCAAAACGTCACTGTATAATTACTATTCGGAAAGTGCCTTACAGATTACAGATAATAGAGGAGGTGCTGGCTTAGGCCCATTCCATGAAAAAAGTTTATTAGCCCTGGGAAATGGAGATGCCTTTGCTACGGCTACTATTCGAATCAATAACAATGCTGCTATAGATGGAGATATTTTTACGGTAGGAACCACCGCTTATACAGAGGGAGTGGATTTTACAAAAGGGGCAGGAAATGCCACAACTGCAGCTGCATTAGAGACAGCATTAGCTGGAGATTCCGATTTTTCTGTGAGCAGGGATGGTGATACGCTTACACTTACAGCTAAAACTCCTGGGTCGGATGGAGGGCTAATCCCACTTACCTACGATGATAATGGTGATGGAGGTGCAGTAATTTCCGGATCCGGAACTTTCTCCTGGCAAGCTCCAGACAAAACACTTTACAATTTAATAGTGAGCAAGCTCCAATCTAAGAAAATGGAACTTTATCCTTCTGCCTCTATTGCTGGAATTTATGCAAGAGTAGATAGACAAAGAGGGGTGTGGAAGGCTCCAGCCAATGTAGATGTTGCTGGCGTGATTAAGCCTGTAATTGCGGTAAGTGCAGAAGACCAAGGATTATTAAATGTCGACGCCACTTCAGGAAAATCCATCAATGCTATCCGATTTTTCCAAGGGAAAGGAAACCTGGTCTGGGGAGCGCGAACCTTGGCTGGAAATGACAACGAATGGAAATATATCCCAGTAAGAAGGCTCTACATTTTTGTGGAAGAATCGGTCAAGAAAGCCACTGAATTCGTGGTATTCGAGCCCAATGACTCTAAAACCTGGCTTCGTGTGAAAACCATGATCGAGAACTTCTTAAGCAACCTTTGGAGGGATGGAGCTCTTGCAGGTGCTAAACCAGAAGACGCATTTTTTGTAAAAGTGGGCTTAGGTCAAACCATGACTCCAGTGGATATTTTGGAAGGAAGGTTAATCGTGGAAATCGGTATGGCGGCAGTGAGACCGGCAGAATTCATCATCCTGAAATTCTCTCATAAGCTTCAGGAATCCTAATCAAACTATTTAAATCAATTTAACAATGGCAAGTCAATCTACACCCGGTGTTTATATCCAAGAAATCTCCACATTACCTGCCTCAATAGCAGCGGTTGAAACAGCAATTCCCGCATTTATTGGTCACACTGCAACTGCAGAAAAAGACGGAGAAAGTGTAAGAGGAGTACCAACAAGGATAACCAGCATGCTGGAATTCGAAGCAATCTTCGGAAAAGCAAACCCCGAAACCTTCACCATCACAGTTGAGGATACCTATGATGCGGAAAAAGGAACCACTGAAAAACTTATCAATAGGAAAATAACGGCAACACCTCCTCCAGATCCGAGCCCATATAAATTGTATTACTGTCTTCAGATGTATTACAACAATGGCGGGGGACCATGCTACATCGTATCGGTCAACGACTTTAATAACCTACCTGCCAAAGGAGATTCGGCAACTGCAACTAGTATCCTGGGCGGGCTTGAAGCACTCAAAGCCATTGATGAACCTACCTTATATGTTTTCCCAGATGTGATCGAAGCAACACTTCCTGAAACCACCGGTACAGTTTATAAAGATATTTATGATGCAGCATTGGCACAATGTGAACTCCTCAAAGACAGATTCGTGATCATCGATGTAAAGGATGTCACTTCCGATCCTTTTGACGATGCCACTAATTTTAGAAGTAACTGCATCGGTTCCTCCAATCTCAAGTATGGGGCGGCTTATTACCCCAATTTGAAAAGTTCATTGAATTACGCCTATGATCCGACTGCATTAACCATAACACATACTTCCACCTATCCTTCAGATCCGGTATTAATAGAAGCAGGCGCACAAGATACTTTACCCTTGGAAGCCTCCAATGATGCGGATCCAAGTGTCCTAAAAAATGAACCCAGTCTTTACAGAAGTGTCATAGCTGAAATAAATAAAAGCTATATAACACTTCCTCCTTCGGGAGCAATTGCTGGAATTTATGCACGTGTAGACAGTCAACGAGGAGTTTGGAAAGCTCCTGCAAATGTGGATGTTAGATCGATCATCAGCCCTTCTAAAAAGGTATCCCATGAACAGCAGGCAAATTTAAATGTCGATGCTACTTCAGGTAAATCCATTAATGCCATTCGAACATTTACAGGAAAAGGAACCTTGGTTTGGGGAGCAAGAACCCTTGCTGGAAATGATAATGAATGGAAATATGTACCTGTCAGAAGGCTCTATATTTTCATTGAAGAGTCGGTCAAAAAGGCCACCGAATTCGTGGTGTTTGAACCGAACGATGCCAATACTTGGCTGCGTACCAAAACCATGATCGAAAATTTCCTATCCAAACTTTGGAGAGATGGAGCCCTCGCAGGAGCAAAACCCGAGCAGGCATTTTTTGTCAAAGTAGGTTTAGGCCAAACCATGTCCGCCCAAGACATACTTGAAGGCAGGTTGATTATTGAAATAGGGATGGCCGCTGTCAGACCTGCAGAATTCATCATCCTGAAATTCTCTCATAAGCTCCAGGAATCCTAATTGTATAAACCAGAACTACAAACTTAAAATTATCAAATTATGGCAGTAGCATATCCAGTTTCCGTCTTCCATTTTCAGGTAGAATGGGGCGGTACAAGAATCGGCTTCACAGAAGTATCAGGACTGACAGTGGAGCTACAGAGTATCGATTACAGAGAAGGTAGCTCTCTTGAGTATCATGTCAGTAAAATGCCAGGTATCCCCCAATACTCCAACATCACGTTGAAGCGTGGGATCTTCAGGGCAGACAACGAGTTTTTTCAATGGTTGAACACGGTAAAAATGAACAACATTGAAAGAAGAGATCTGACTATTAGCTTATTGAATGAAGAACATGAGCCTGTAATGGTCTGGAAAGTGAAAGAAGCTTGGCCTTGTAAAGTAGAAGGACCATCCTTGAACTCCACCGGAAATGAGGTAGCAGTGGAAAGCATTGAGCTTTGTCATGAAGGGCTTGCCATAGAAACGCCATAAGCTGATGACGATCTTTCATCCACCTACCGGCTTTCACTTTTTAGTCCGATTCGAAGGACTATTGTTGAAATATCCTGCTATACCTGATTTGGGATTCCAAGAGGTTTCAGGTTTGGACGTGGAAATTGGAGTGGAAGAATACGCAGAAGGCGGCGAAAACAGGTTCAAACATCGAATGCCTAACCCCGTCTCCTATCCCAATTTGGTGTTGAAAAGAGGGATGGCAGTAAGCTCTCAACTTGCCAAATGGTTTAAGGACAGCGTGGAAGGTTTTCAGTTCGAGGCTCAAGATATCACAGTCATTCTTCTCAATCCGGATAGAGTCCCCTTACAAGCTTGGAATTTTGTAAACGCCTGGCCCGTCAAATGGTCTATTGAGGGATTGAATGCAATGGAAAATACCATTGTCATCGAAAACATAGAATTCGCTTATCAATATTATCGACGAATTAATCCAGACGATTTATTGCCTTAAAACATGCCCATAGAAATCAAAGAACTCATCATTCGCACAACAGTAGATGCTGCAGAAAGCAAACCCACAGGAAGAGGTGAAAAAAAGCCAGATCCTACCGCGATTCTTGATGGAATCCAGGTATTAAACAAGCTCATAAAAGAGAAAAACGAACGATAATAAGAGAGACCAAATGGCACTTTCAGATATATTTTCCCAAAAAGGAGGGTTAGAAAAACTAAAAATTACCGCATTTAAGGATGAGGAATTTAATGAAGCCACTGCGACTTATGTGGTGATGTATAACCCTACTACTTTTAGCCAGGAATTTAAGTCTAAATGGATTCCTGAAGAGGGGCCTGCAGATGGCAAGCAATACCAATTCAGAACCTTAGAATCCGACTCTGTTGCTTTTGAATTTCTTTTTGATGCTACCGCAGCTTCACCTCCAAGTGCCGATAAATCTGGTGAAACCAATTTTGATTATTTGGGAGATGATGCTCCGAATTTGGATCAGATCAGTTCGAATAAAATCAATGCCATTGACTTGATCAATGAAGACAAACATGTAGATCGAGCCATTCGGAAATTCTTGGACATTACTCAAAACATCCAATCTGATACTCATAAGCCCAATTACCTTCAAATCAATTGGGGCGCCTATCAATTTCGTGGGGTATTAGCTTCAGCTACCATCAACTACAAGCTTTTTGATAGTTCTGGTTTACCGATACGGGCTACCGTCAGTGCCAACTTTGACCAATCGCTCTCGAGACAAGAACAAGCAGCTACTACTGCCCGAAATTCCCCAGATCTTACCCATGAGCGCGTGGTCAAATCCGGCGATACCTTATTACTGATGTGTCAGCGAATCTATGGAACCCAAGAATATTACCTGGAGGTAGCAAAAGCCAATAAACTTGGGAATTTCAGAAAGCTCATACCAGGACAAAAACTCATTTTTCCACCCTTAGCAAAATCTTGATATGCCAGAAGCATCTACCTCAGCTAGAACGCAACTTGACTTGGCCACTTTCAAAATCTATTCTGATGGCCAGGAATTACCACCTTCTGTAGGGGTGGCCATGATTGCTGTGCGCAAGGCAGTCAATAAAATTCCCATGGCCAAAGTGGTGCTGTTTGATGGAGACATAGCAACAGGAGAATTCCAATTGAGTGAAGGTGATTTGTTTAAACCCGGAGTCACTTTAAAAATAGATGCGGGGTACCATAACCTTGAGGAGACAATTTTTGAAGGAATAATCATCAAGCATGGTTTAGAGATCAATACCCAATCGGCATCTAAACTAACCCTTGAATTAAGGGATCCGGTCATCAAAATGACTGTGGGTAGAAAGAATAAATACTTTTTTGAAAGCACCGATAGTGACGTAATGGAAGAGTTGATCGGAAACTATAGTTCCCTGCAAGCAGAGGTTGAAAATACCACATTAACCCATGCCGAAATCGTTCAATACCATGCCACCGATTGGGATTTTATTTTAAGCAGAGCAGATGTCAATGGTCGCATTGTAACCACTGAATCGGGTAAAGTAACCATTCAAAAACCCAATACTACTGCTGATCCCCTCTTGGAGTTGGTATATGGCGACAATGTGGTGGAGTTTGAGGCAGAAATGGATGCGAGAAGACAATTCGCAGCAACCAAAGCGAGTAGCTGGGATTTTATCAAACAGGAAGTATCAGAAAAAGAGGGGAGCGATCCTTCCATGGATTTTCAAGGAGACTTAAGCGGCAGCGATTTGGCTGATGTTATCGGCTTAGAATCTTTTCAATACCAACATGGAGGTCTGATGGCAGATGAAGAACTACAAGCTTGGACTGATGCGGGGTTAATGCGCAGCCGACTTTCCAAAATACAAGGAAGAGTGAAAATCCTTGGGGATAATCAGGTGAAAGTAGGAGACATGGTGGAGCTAAAAGGCTTTGGGAGTAGATTTAACGGAAAGGCATTTGTATCTGCAGTTTACCAAGAGATTTCGCCAAACCAAAAATGGTTTACACATCTTGGACTAGGCTTAGACCCAAAATGGTTTGCAGAAGAATACGATGACATTTTAGATAAGCCAGCTTCTGGTTTACTCCCAGCAATTCAAGGGTTGCACATAGGAATCGTCACTGCCCTACAAGATGATCCAGAAGGAGAAAATAGAATCCAGGTACGGCTGCCTTTGGTCAGCCAAGATGAAGAGGGAGTTTGGGCTAGATACGCTTCTCCAGATGCAGGAAATGAACGAGGAATTTACTTCAGACCGGAAATTGGAGATGAAGTAATAGTAGCATTCATCAATGAAGATCCTAGAGACCCTGTCATCTTAGGAATGTTACACAGCAGTAGTAAGCCAGCTCCGATCGAAGCTTCAGATGACAATCATGAAAAAGGAATCATTACGAGGGAAAACCTCAAAGTAATGTTCAACGACGAGAAAAAGACCATAGACATAGAAACTCCCAATGGAAATAAAATTCAGTTGACAGACGATGAAGGTGGGCTGGTTTTAGAAGATGAAAATGGAAATAAAATCAGCATGAACAGTGAAGGAGTCACCATAGAAAGTGCAAAAGACTTAATTCTTAAAGCCAGTGGAGATGTTTCCATTGAAGGAACAGGAATAGAAATCAGTGCCAGTTCACAATTAAAAGCAGAGGGATCCGCAGGTGCAGAATTATCCTCTGGAGGACAGACGGTTATTTCAGGATCAGTAGTACAAATCAACTAATCATGCCAGCAGCAGCAAGAATTACAGATACAACCAACCACGGAGGAACCATTTTAGGTCCTGGAGAATCCACTGTCTTAATCGGAGGGCTTCCAGCGGCAGTGATGGGTGATAATCATGCCTGTTCACTGCCTCCTAATTCACATCAACCGACAGTAAGTGCTTTTCTCATTGGAAGCACTACAGTTCTGATCGGAGGAAAACCCGCATTGAGAGTAGGTGACACTTGTGTTTGTGGCGCTTCAGCTGCTGTAGGAGAACCAACGGTAATTATAGGATAACATGGAAGAGCAAGAATCATTTTTAGGAAGAGGCTGGGGGTTTCCAGTAGGTTTTAATTCAGAAAGCCTACAAGTAAACTTGGCCGAAAATGAGGAAGACATTCAACAAAGTCTAATCATTCTACTAAACACTACACTTGGAGAACGGGTAATGAGGCCGGATTATGGGGCCAATATGGAAGATTTATTATTTGAAGCCCTGAATGTTACCACCGCCACTATGATCAGTAATCGGATCAAAAAAGCCATTCTTTTTCATGAACCGAGAGTAAAAGTGGAAGACATCGACCTGAGACCAGAATATCAGGATGGCAAAGTTGAGGTAATAATTACCTATGTCATCATCTCCACCAACAACCGAAGAAACTTGGTTTATCCTTATTTATTCATAGAGGCAACTGACTTGAAATTATGAGTAAAGACTGCAACGATCTTACCCTTTCCGGAAACGGAACAAACCGGACCCAAAGGTTATTAAAAAGCCTTTTGCCCGAGTATGTCCTAGTGGATGAGCGGAACATGGAAGATTTGCAGGAGTTTGCAGTGAAAATTGCTTCAGAATTAAAATTTATCAAGAATGAAAAGCCTTGGGACGGTACCACCGATTGGAAAGGATTTTTTGATCAGAAAATCCAGGAAAATCAAGCTACAAAACCTCATTTCGCCCTATTCCTAGCATTTTTAAAGCTTTTCAATTTTGCCCAACAAGACATCAATGGATTAACCAAAAGGCATCTGGATTTTTACTATAGAGATGTTCTTCATTTGAAAGAGGAACCTGCTATACCCGATCAAGTTTACCTCATCCTAAAACTAGCGAAGCATACACAGGCTCATCAATTACCAAAAAACACGGCATTTAAAGCAGGAAAAGATGATTTAGGGAAAGAGATTCTATTTAATAGTACCGATCAAAATGTACTGAATAAATCAGAAGTCACTGCCTTAAAAGCGCTCTATAAAGATGAAAATGGTCGGCTTTACAAATCGGAAATAGCGAATTCAGCAGACGGAATTGGAGGTGAAATTCTTTCAGAAGAAAAACAATGGAGAAGCTTTGGCAGACCTTCCAAATTATTTCCTGAACAGGACCGGGAGCTTGCGACTATTGGATTTGCTGTAGCATCCCCTATCCTACTACTCGGAGAAGGACTAAGAAAAGTGTCACTCAAACTAAGCTTTGAACCTGAAGAAGGCCTGTTTGAGGAACTCCAAAAACTTGCCTTAAATGAAACCTTTGAAATCTGGTTTAGCGGTGAGGAAGAGTGGATCCCAGCCACTATTGGATGGGAAAATGATACTTCTGATGAGAAATCCGCTGCCTTGGAATTTTTGAACAAAGTAACCCATTGGAAAGAAATTGCAGGCATAGAACCTCAATTCGGACCCGTAATAGATAATCCGGAATTTGGAAAACACCGCCCATTTAAAGGGTATGATATAGGGGAAGTCGCCGCTAAAAATATATTAAGTAAAAGAAACTCACTTCCTTCAAAAAAATTCGCTTCTATAGAGCAGGTCAAAGAAGTGCGAGGTATCGGTGAAGATAAATACCAGGACTTGTTATACACTTTTCGACAAGCAAAACACCAATTGATCAAACTAGATGATCGAATAGACCTAATTCTTCGCTGCCAGCTCTTGCCTGAAGATCCTGCCGTTGTTCCATATCAGGAGGAAGTACTATTACAAAGTATTCATACCGAATCTCCGGTAATGAAAATCAATTTGGCCAATACCTCACAGAGCTATGGCTACGATATCTTAAAAAACTGTTCCGTAACAAATGGTAATATTTCTGTTGAGGTTACAGGGGTTGAAACCTTGGTCCTTCAAAATGACCAAACGGTCCTTCCTTTAGGTAAAAACATTAAACCATTTGGTTTCAGACCTGTAAAAGGCTCCAATTTTTATGTGGGAAGTCAAGAGGTGTTCAGTAAATCTTTAAGCTCTTTAGACCTTCATCTTCAATGGCATGGTTTACCAGAAGATGAAAAAGGATTTGAAGATCATTATTCAAAATACTCTACCAGAAACAATGAAAGTTTCAGTGTAGAGGTGGATTTCTTAAACAGAAAAGAGTGGACACCCATTTCCTCCGAGAATAAATTATTTTCTGCTGCAGACGGGGCTCCTCTTTCTGAAAATAGAACCATTTCTTTAAATGAAGACGTTTGGAAACATATTTCTCCAGCCCCTGATCTAGAACCTTTTTCTCAACTATCTCCAGAGATTAGAAGAGGGTTCATTCGACTGAAATTGAATTCTCCGGACTTTGGTCATAAAGAATACACCAAATTATTTGCTGAGGGTGCTTTAGCAGAAACCCCAGCCCTTCCGAATGAACCTTATACTCCAGAGCTCCAATCCGTCAAGTTAGACTATAGCTCCGAAATAGAGATGGATTTGTTGAAGACTCCCCATGATGGATTCTTCCATATTGGGGCATTTGGAGAAGCGTTGGTATCTGAAGATACGATTCCCATTCCTTTGCTACCTCATTATGAACAGGAAGGGGAACTCATGATAGGATTTTCAGATCATCAAATATCCCAAAATATCCAGGTGTTGATCCAAGTGCTGGATGGTACTGCCAACCCAGAAAAATTGATTCCCGAAATCAACTGGAGTTATTTAGCAGGGAATAAATGGATACCATTTGATCAATATTCTGTCTTAAAAGATGAAACCAATGGCTTAATCCAATCCGGAATGTTGGCCTTTGCCATGCCTAGAGCTGCTGATAACCAGCACAGTATTTTACCAGATCAACTTACTTGGATCAAAGCTTCAGTGTCTCAAAATTCTGACGCGATCCCTGATTTTATTGGCATAATGGCACAGGCCATCAAAGCTGAATTTGAGTCTAATGAAAATGATCCTTTGAGGGTTGCAAAAGTGATCCCCACAGAAACCATTAGTAAGCTAAAAATTGGAAACGCTGCCATCAATAAAATTCAGCAGCCTTTTTCTTCTTTTGGAGGAAAGACAGAAGAAGCCCCCGAAGATTTCTACCAGCGAGTTAGTGAACGCTTAAGGCATAAGCAGCGAGCGATTACATTGTGGGATTACGAGCACTTGGTACTTGGTCAATTTCCTGAAGTCTATCAGGTCAAGTGCCTAAATCATACCTCCTATGATGGAGATTTGACAAAATATCGAGCATTGGCTCCAAGGCATGTCACCTTATTGGTCATTTCTAATGTTCAAAATAAAAATGCCGTAGACCCTTTAAGACCCAAAACCAGCGTAGCTCAACTGGAGTCCATTCGTGAGTTCGTGACAAAGATTTACCCTCCTGGAGTTTTACTACATGTGGTCAATCCAGTATATGAAGAAATTCAAGTTAAAACCAAAGTTCGATTCCATGCTTGGGCAGACAAAAATTTTTATGCCCGGAAATTAGAAGATGACCTCAAACAATTCCTTTCTCCCTGGGCCTTTGAGACTGATTTTGATTGGACATTCAATGAATCCCTCCACAGTTCTGTGGTCTTACATTTTGTGGAAAAACTGGATTATGTGGACTACTTAACCTGCTTTGAACTTTACCACTTAGTCATTAATCCTATTTCAGGTGACATCCTTTCCAAAAAAAGAGTAGAGGAAGCCAAAGGAAGTAGAGGTGTTTCAATTTTAGGATCTATTGGAAAGGTCAATACCTATGGAGACCATTTGATAGAAGTATTGGAAACAGAGGACTGTCTCTGTGAAGATAATATTGTCAAGCCTGCTGCCAGCATTCCTTCAGTAGAAGATTTAGATGAAGCTTTTTGAACAAATTAATGGAAAAATCTATCACCATATCGAAAGCAAAACCCACCAGCAATAGCATGGATTATGAACTATTGCGAACAGAAGCAATAGGTTATATCCAAAGAATAGGTGGAAAAATATGGACTGATTTCAATAGCCATGATCCTGGGGTTACCATATTAGAGGTCTTGTGCTTTGCCATTACTGATTTAGGCTACCGTAGCAATTTCCCCATCGAAGACTTATTAGCTGAAGAAAATGGAAGTTTGAAAAACCAGTTTTTTACTCCCTCCCAAATATTACCAAGCACTCCAGTGACCATCAATGATTACCGGAAATTGCTAATGGATGTCGAAGTGGTGGATGTAGAGGATTCAGACTGCCCGAGAGCTGGGATAAAAAATGCCTGGATCATTTTAAGGGAAACTAATGAAATTGAAATCTTCCCGGACCGAAAAGAAAAATCACTAGCCTATCAACCATTTCCAAGTAGCGAAAAGGCCCTGCAGCTCGGAATCCTTTACGACGTTCTTTTGGAATTTGATACCTGTGAAAAACTAGGTGATCTCAATGAAAATAAGATCAGTATGGAGATCCTAGTCGATGAACACCCAGATTTTTCGGGGGTGGTCATCGATATACAGATTGAATTTCCACGCTGGGATACCCAAGAGGTAGATTGGAACGATCCATTATCCATCAGGAAAAAAATTCATTCCATTGAAATCCAATTTCAAAATGTCCCGGACAATATTCAATTGGAATATAAAATCGGTCCTACCAAACTAATACATATAGAAGGTAATAAACTAGTTCCTGAAGGTCTGGAAGCTTTAACTGGAATGGGTACCCTTAGCAATCAGGTCAACGAGTTCACGTATGAAAATGAAGAGGGGAACCTTTCTTTTTATTTGAAAAAAGTCACGAAAATCAATGAGATTCTGGAAGCATCCAAATCCAGTTTGCAAGCTCATCGAAACCTCTGTGAAGATTTTGTGGAGTTTCATGCCCTGCGGGTAGAAGAAATATTGGTCTGTGCGGATGTAGAGCTTTCTCCCAATGCTCCCATCGATGAGACTGAAGCTAAAATCTTTCAGGCCATCTCTGCATTCCTTTCCCCACAGGTTAATTTTTTCAGCTTGGAGGAAATGCTCAACCGTTGCAAGGACGAGGCACTTCCTATTTCAAAAATTCAGCAGAATCCTGCAAAACTTTGGCTTGAACTGGGGGAAGAAGAATTACCAAAGCCTAAATCTAAACTAAGTATCATAGGCTCTGGAGGGAATGTGGGATTATATGAGGTGCTCCAATCTAGGTTAGATCCCAAAAATGGCAATCTATGTGAGATCAGTTTGAGTCCAAACTTCCCCTCCCCTGTCCTTATGGATGATGATCAGGTCTTTTTAGGGGATTGGGAGGAATCACAATGTACTCCAACAGAAAAAATATTTGAAGGACCACTCCTAAAGCATGGTTTTATCGACAAGGAAGACTTGAAGAAAGCGGAAAGAATGTCCAGCATCCATGTTTCCGATCTCATCCATATTATCATGGATATTGAAGGAGTATTAGCGGTAAAAAGCATACAAATCGCCAACAAACCCCAGGACAATCAGTCAGGATCCATCTCTTCAAAGAGCGTAAGATGGTGTTTGGAATTGGCTGTGGATCAATATTATGTACCAAGACTAAATATTGAACTCTCTAAAATCACCTATTACAAAGAGGAGCTGCCTTTTAGAGCAAATCGGGAAAACGTAGAAGATCTCTTGGATCAATTCCAATCTGAAGAGCGGCAACAAAAAATCTATTACCCCAAATTAGATTTTAATCTGCCCCGAGGAAATTACAGAAACCTGGAAGATTATGAATCCATTCAAAATGACTTCCCTTTAGTTTATGGAATTACTGAAGCCGGGCTTCTGCCAACCTCCCAAGGAAGGCCTAATTTGGTACAGGCAAGTCAATTGAAATCCTATTTAATGGTATTTGAACAGTTGCTTGTCAATTACCTCAGTCAACTGGCCAATGTCAGGCACCTGTTTTCATTGGATCAAAGCAAAGATGAATTTGGGAACTCAGCTATTGATGCCACTTATTTCTCCAAAAGTTTGGAAAATCTCGTTCCCAATGGAGATTCACTTTGGAAGGACCTGGTAGGCTTAAGAACGAAAGTCAAAGAAATCACAGAGAGCCCAGAAGATTTTTATATCCGAAAAAATCGGTTTTTGGATCATTTGCTTGCTCGCTTCGCTGAACAGTTTACTGATTACGGATTACTGGCATTGCGACTCAATCCAACGCAAGGCCAAATAAGGTTAATAGAGGATAAGCTGACTTTTCTGAATAAATACCCAAAAATCTCTTCTCAAAGAGGGAAAGGCTTTGATTACGCCATAGGAAATCAATTCTGGCACCAGGAAAATCTTTCAGGATTAGAAGAAAGAATCCAAGGTCTTACTGGTATCCACAAAAAAGGTGTGGATTGGCTTCGCTTTTCTCCTTCCTTTGAAATTTTTGAGAATTCTGGAAGTTGGGAAGTGAGATTGAAAAATTCCTCTGATCAAATTGTCTTTCAATTAGATGATACTTATGTCAGTCATGAAGAAGCTTCAATTGCCCTTGAAACCATTTTGATGATAGGATCCAATCTGGAGAACTATTCCATACTTTCCGGGGATTCTGGATTTTATTTTGTCTTAAGCTGGAAAGATGAAGACTTGGGAACTAGCTTCAAAATAGACTTTGGAGATGATATGGAAGGAGGAGATACGGATTTAGCTCTGATTGAAGTTTGGCAACTTTTCAGAAATGAATTCCTTTATAACTCCCTAGCCAACAGGAAAAATTTAAGTCTGGCTTTAGATGCATTTTGGGAAACAAGCATTACCGTAAGTCTAGCTCCTGCCCCTCCAACTTACCTATTGGAATACACCCTAAAAGATTCCCCATTTGGAACTGGCAACCCATTATTGACAGGAAGTTTGGAGGTTGAAGTCCCAGATGCTACCTCAGAGGCAGAACTTCAAACATTGGCAGAGGCACGGCTGGAAGAACTCATTTGGCAGATTTGTACTGCAGGAGTCATGGAGTTCGCATACCTTACTGACCCCGCTCCTTACACTGACCCCTATAAATTTTCCTTAACTGATCCAATTCGCGGAGGCCTATTGACCAAAAGCTTTGAATCCAATTTCAACGATCCATTCGCTCAGGCAATTCAAAACGGAGATTGGGGCGACCTTTGGTTAGAACAAGAAGGATTTGAACCGATTGTATTAACAATTTCTGAGGCAATTGCCCAAGGTCCTTTCATCCAGATCAAATCTTCTCCACTTCCTCCCAAAGGGGATAACATCAAGTTTGAAAGGGCTTTTGAAATCATTGGATTGGATATCGAAAAACATGAATTGAAAATAAATGGGCTCCATCAAACCAATTTTAAAGATCTGAATAAGATTGATATTCATCTAATAATCGGTCTCAAGAAATATGAAATTGAATATGTACTTCTCAAAGTACGGGAAGAAGATGGTCAAACTATTTTGGTTACCAAAGAGGAGCCCAGACCTGATTTGATTGAAGACCCAGAAAATACTGAGGAACAACCAGGAGGTCAGGTCATTATTAAAAGGTCGTTTGAAGTAATAGCGACTCAGGTAGATTCCTTTCAAATTGCCGGAGGCGCAGATCAATTGGCAATCCAAAAAGTCCAGGAATTTTTTGTTCAGGAATTTTTCAGTCATGAGGGGACACATTTGATAGAACACATACTTCTTCGTCCCAAGATCAAAGGAAAGTACCAAGTGCCTGATGGAATGGGTGGGTACTCTACAGAAGTTTTGGAAGATAAACTACTAGATCCACATGCCGAGGAAGCATGTGTATGCACGCTAGATGATCCATACACTTGTATGGCACATGTCATATTACCCTATTGGGCAGGGAGATTTACTAGTACTGATTACCGAAGATTTCTGGAAAAGAAGATCAAAAAAGAAGCTCCTTCTCATGTCTTCCTTACCCTTTGTTGGATCAGTCCCAAACATATGAAAGACCTGGAGATCGCCTGGAAATTATGGCTTTTGGAATCTCTGAAGGTAAATCAAGAGCCCAAAGAGCTCTCCGATTCATTAGAAAGGCTTATTGAAGCCCTTGCAAAAATCCGAAATGTCTACCCTGTCGGCACACTTCACGACTGTGATGAAGGGGACAATTTGGAAAACTCCATTATTCTCAACTCCTCTTCATTGGGAGAATTTTAACTAAACGATTATGAGCCAGATTATTTCAACTTATCCGATTTTTGAAGGCAGCCAGGTACTGACCAGTTCGCAGTTAAATCAACTTACCTCATACTTGGATCAGCAGGGGAGGCTGACCCGATCAAAACTAATTGGAATCGGGAATGTATGCGGAATGCAAATCCAACCATTTCCGCAGGGATTACAAATATCCAAAGGACTTGGAATAACTTCGGAAGGCTTTTTAATCCAAGCGGGCACGTTTAAAGCAACTCATTATAGACCTTACCAATTGCCAGAAGGAGTTGAATACAAACCTTTCAAGGATGTCGATCATGAGGTATCTCTTTTTGAACTACTCACAGAAATACCAGAGGATAATACAGGAGTAAAAAAATTGACCAATCCAGCCAATTTTTTAAACAATAAGTATGTGCTGATTTTCCTTGAAATTTTTGATAAGGATCTCAAATCTTGCTTAGGAAATGCCTGCGATGACAGAGGGAAAGACCGACTATTTTCCATCCGGAGATTACTTGTTTCTCAAGCAGATTTAGATAAAATCCTGACCAAATCTTCCAATGTCACTACACCTTTTCCAAACGGGTTGGAACTGCCGGATTTCTATGTTCAAAAACCACTTTTTTATCCAGGTAACCCAGAATCAAACGAATATGGATCATTTGTAAAATTCTATCAGGAACACATTTCCAAAATTTTAAATGAAGAATTGAAGGAAGCATTATCCTTAACATTTAAAACATTTGAGCCCATTTTGGGCAAAAGTTATGGCTTCGAAAACCCTTTTGAATCCTCCACCTTATCAGATCAATGGGATGGAATTAATTCCATATTAACGGCGGATCCCAATGAAATCCACGGGATTCAATACCTATGGGATTTTGCCAAGGAATTGATCAAAGCATACCTGGAATTCAAATCAGTGGCACAAGAGCTTTGGTACACCTGTCCCTCAGACAGTTCACTTTTCCCATTGCATTTGATGCTGGGAAGGGCCAGGGTTGATTTGGAGACACAAAATCAGTTTTTGAAATATCGGCATGGTTTTATTCAGCCTCCAATTTTCAATCAGCAAAAACTTCTTGCTGAAACTTGTGTCCAACGACACCGCCGGTTGGTATTATTGTTTGAACAGTTGGAGTTAGGAATTTTTAATCGGGAAGAATTTGAAAAATTCCCTGTAAAAATCACTCCATCAGTAGAAAAAATCGGGTTGTTGGGAGATCGGGCGATTCCTTATTACTACGATATAAAATCAAAAAGCAATCTTTCTACCTGGTATTCCTTAGAGGAAAATTGGGTAGACCCTGGAATTCCTCAGCTAATTTCAACCAAACGAATGGGGGTTCAAAGCTACGATAACCAACCCGATGTGGAAGCTACTGAAGCCAGTAACCCTTTGGAAACTCCCCTTTTCTATGACTTAGAAAGTTATCCTTTTTTAAGAATAGAAGGACATCTGAGCAAATCCTTAGGAGAAACAGTCAGTCAACTAAAGAAGTTAATCATTCAATTTAATTTACCCATCCATGTGGATGTGTTACACCTAGGTGAAATTGAAGAAACTGAAATAGTAGAAAACTGTGGATGGAAAGACCTTCAGGAAGAATATTCCTTCCAAAGGAGAATTGTGGTAGGATTCATAAAAGGGTTGAAAGACATCTTTGAGTATGCCACTGAATATGCCGAGAAAAACGAAGAGGAAGACTTTACTGAGGAAGAATTATATCAAAAAGCCTCAGAAACATTGGAAATGCTGTTGTCTATGGCTGCTGCTTTGCCGGAATGCCTGAAAGATTTACAATGGGAAAACTTCCAAAATGCTTATAAAAAGCTTCTTCAACTTTTAATTGATTTTGTACTGATTGATCAAAAACTGCTGGAAGAAATAAAAGTGGATCCAAATAAAGAAAACGAAGTGGATTTCTTTAATGGATTACTCATGAGGATTTCCCCTTTCTTATATCAAATTCTGGATTTGTTATTTTTCTCCAAACTTCAACGAGTTTATACCAGCTACCAATCCAGGTTACTACTAATTCTTCGATCCAATCAATTCAGCAATTACCTCAAAAAACACCCAGGCCTTACCCATGAAGCGGGTGTCCTGAAGGCAGGAACCTTCTTTCTCCTTCACGACCCCAAACAAGAGCGCATCATAGGGGACTTTAGCCTCCCTTATTATTGTTGTGAATGCACTCCATGTCTGGAAGCCTGCACAGAGGATGCCATCGTCCTCCCTCCTTTCGCAAGACCGGATTATGCTATTGCCTTTACCGAAAAGAGCACTCGACTTGAAATTACCATCAATGATTTTTTGACTTCTGGAAGGACCTACGAAGTGATTTTATTAGGGAATAACTCAGTTCAAAATGGACAAATCAAAAAGCTTCCCAATAGCAATACCATTGAATACATTTCTGCAAAAGGATTTACAGGGATTGATAGTTTTCAATACATCCTTCGTGATACAGAAAGTAAATTGAGTGACCAAGGGAAAGTGTCCATTTTAGTGAAAGGAATTGAAGGTTGTTACTCCGTTGACATACTTGCTTGTTGGGGTATGGAACGTGTTAGACAAGCATTAGAAGAACGAAAAATTGACGCTTCCAATGAAGATGACCAACGTGCATTAGAACTTCTGCTATCCAGTCTCCAAAAGACCAAAGGCTTTACAGATGAGGATCTTAACAGTGGTATTCTGGAAGAAGATGCAGAAAGACTTGCACTATTGAGTTGTTTGGGGATTGCTACCGACGGAATGAGTTATCAACAAATGGAAGAAGCGATTCTGAATCATCAGGCTCAAAATTGTGGTGGGGTCATCATTCCCGAATGCGACTCTATGGCGATTGAAGGCAAAGTAACTTCAATTGATGGAAAAGAACTTCCCGAAGTACATGTCTACATAGAAGGAGTAGATTCAGATACATTTACCGATGGCTCTGGAAATTATAGCCTACAATTCCCATTTCCAGGGCAGACAGTCATTTTCGAATTTGAAGGTTTCGTCACTCAAGAAGTAGACGTTTGTAATCAAAAACTGGTCAATGTAACCCTATCCCCAAGTGCTCAGCAGGCAAGGGAGTGCTACTCGATCGCCATAATTTCTACTTGGGAGGAGAATTTCATCCGAGAAGTGGCTAAAACCAGAGGCGTTCAAAACCCTTCCGGAGACTTAACTTCTGTGATTGTAGGGTTATTGACGAATCTAAGGGAATCAAAAGGTTTCACTTCTAGCGAATTGGCGGATACAACAGTCTCCAATTTTGAAAGACAAAAAATGATTCTGGAAAGTGTAGGGGTCGATACCTCCCTGATGAAACCTGAACAATTTGTCTCGGCTATTTTATCCTATCAAAACAGCAATTGTGGAAGTAGAACCGAAGATATGATCATTGTTAGAGCAGAAAGCCTTCCCGAAGCAGAACTCAAAAAATACTTAGACACCAATCGGGTTTCTTACTTGCCGGGTGCGGATAAGACTGTGTTGGTAGAAACTTTCAACGCCCATACGACAGATTCTACTATCACCAAAAAAGATTTGGAGATCTTCAAAAAAGAAACGCTTTTGAAATTGTCAGAGGAAAAATCCATTGAGGTAAGGCCATCAGATACCAAGGCACGGTTGATAGAAAAATTACTCGGCAAAAAATGAGCACCCATTTAATCCATACTCAGGTGATCGAAGCCAGCTTTAAAAATAAAGCTGCAGCGATGGAAGGACAAAAAATTCTTCAGCAGCGATTTTATGAAGCTATGCTACCTATTATGGATCAAGTAATGCAAGAATACAAGAATGTGAAACATCCGATTCGAATAGATAAATTGGAATTGGATATAGGGAAACTACCGGCAGATATACCAGAAGATTTACTCAAACAACGGCTGCAGGAAGCCTTTGAAACGGAATTAAAAAAAGCATTTCTAGAACAAGTCCTCATCCCAAATCCATCCTTGCAAAGGACTTCTAAAACTTCTGCTTCGGGAGAACAAATTCAGCTGAAATCTGATGCTGAAATTCTCTTTATTTATTTAGAATCTGGACGTCTTCCCTGGTGGGTTTCTCAAGAAAGAAAAAAGGAGTTTGATACCATTTTGGAAAAGGTCATCAATGAACAACCCGAGTTGTTGACCACTTGGTTGAAAAACCTCCCCATCTCTTTAACCATCTCGAAAAGATTGGTCCAAATCATCCAAGAAAAGCAATTAGAAGTTTTAATTTCAAAGGGTTCAAATTGGACCTCCAATTTATCTTTTTTAGGACCGCTTGGAACGCTAGTGAAAGCACTTATCCACAAATCCTATTTAAGGCCTCCTAAAGTTCATCTTTATTTAAAAAGTCTCTTCTTATTTTCTCAATTAAACCATCAAAATAAGTTATCCACATTCCTAAACAAATCATTCGTGAGTTTAGCGAAGACTGATGAGAAAAATATAAAATCAGATTCAGAATTCATCCAAGTTATTACTTCTATTTTGCTTCATTTCGATGATTTGAAGGATAAGCTACCTGATGTGGATAAGTATTTATTCCATCCAAAACTTACCCGTCAAATCAGTTTAAAAAAGATCAGTGGTAATTCCTATTGGCAAAAAATAATAGAAAATATATCCCTCCAGCCAAAATCAAAAAATCACTTATCCACATGGCAAAAGGAAGTGGTTTTGCTAAAAAATGAAGAAAAAAGGCGGTGGAATAAAACCAGTCCAGAGTCAGATGAATCTATTGTTATTCACAATGCAGGGCTTGTTCTTACAGCTGCATTTCTTCCCAGCTTTTTTGCAACTATTGGACTTGTTGAAGCAAAAAAATTCGTTTCCAAAACAGATCAAAGTAGGGCTGTATTTACCCTTCAGCATATGGTTTCGAACAGCCAAATTGAGGACGAATCCGAATTGCTCCTGAATAAATTATTATGTGGAGTGCATCCCTCGGATTCTTTGGAATTTGTACTCCCTTTGGAGCAAAAGATTTTAGATGAAATCCCTCTGTTATTAGAAAGCATGGCAAGCCAATGGACTGCTTTGAAAAGTAGTTCGGGAAAGATGATTTCGGAAGGATTTTTAAAAAGAGAAGGTTTGCTCCGAAAGGTCCAACGTGGCTATCAACTTCAAATTCAACGACAAGCTTTTGACATTCTCTTGGACAGGCTTCCTTGGAGCATAGGACTTATCAAACTTCCTTGGATGGAGGAACTAATTTCTGTAGAATGGTAAACTTGACTGCACATAACGCCAGCACAATTCAGGCTGAACTTGATTGGCTTCAGAGCATTTTGAAAGCCCGCTCCGCGATGAATGCCAATGCAGGGAATAGTGTTAGGGAAGTATTGGAAATCCCAGCACCCACATTGGAGAATGCCACAAGTTCCTATGCGAAATTGGTCCATCAAATGGATTTGAGTGCTGCCGAACGATTCCTTCTAATTTTGGCAGCAGTTCCCCATATCAAGCCTCAAATGCTGGACATGTTTATGGGAAGGAACCAACTGACACAACAGATCTACACAGAGTTTGGAGGAAGGAAAGGAAAAAATCATAATGGATTCTTACCTACGGGGGAGACGGTCCTTTTCATACTAGCCGGTGGAGATTTAGAAAAGCGATTCAAATACCTCCAATTATTCGATAAAAGTTCCAAACTCTTCAAAGAGGGATTGTTGAATCTGAGTGAAACAGATTCTGATGAACCTTACCTCAATGGGACCTTGATCATCAATAGGGATACCTTACAGGAAATCACGAGTGGATCGGCACGAAAACCTGATTTTAGTGCCGAGTTTCCTGCTCAATTGTTAGAAACCAATATGACTTGGGAGGATTTAGTTCTCAATCCACATACTGAACTTGAACTCAAAGAAATAGAAATCTGGCTGAAGCATAAAGATAAATTATTGAGTGATTGGGGCATGAAGAGAAAACTTAAACCAGGATTTAAGGCCCTGTTCTATGGCCCTCCTGGAACAGGAAAAACTCTCACTACCACCCTTTTGGGACAAAAATTAGGCTTAGATGTTTATAGAATTGACCTTTCAAGATTGATTTCCAAATACATTGGAGAAACCGAAAAAAATCTGGCTAAGATTTTCGATCGGGCAGAGCGCAAAGGTTGGATCTTATTTTTTGATGAGGCCGATGCTTTGTTCGGAAAAAGAACTTCGGTTTCTGATTCCCATGACCGATATGCCAACCAAGAAGTCTCTTATCTGCTACAGCGAATAGAGGAATACGATGGCTTGGTGATTTTGGCTACTAACCTAAAAAACAATCTGGATGAGGCATTTATGCGACGCTTCCAAGCTTCTGTATTCTTTCCAATGCCTCAAGTGGACGAGCGTAAAAAACTATGGACCAAAGGTTTTCCTGCAGTGGTCCAATTGGAAGAACGAATTAACCTTCAGGAAATCGCAAAAAGTTACGAACTCTCGGGTGGTTCCATCATTCAGGTGATCCAGCACAGCCTACTGATGGCACTGGATAAGAATACCAATGAAATTAAACTTGGAGATATACGAGAAGGGATACGAAGAGAATATCATAAAATGGGCAGGACGATATGAGAAAGAAAGTCAGAAAAAAGCCTGATCAGGAAATAGAAAAGGAAGAAGTAGTCGTGGTGGTCAATGAAAAAGAAAAACCTCAAGTCAAAATGACACCGGTAGAGGAAGAACAAGAGCCTATGACCCCACTTGCTGCAGCTTCGCCAATGAAAACAAAAGTCGAAAAGAACTAATATGGGGGCTTTAGTTGAACATAAGACCATGCCTTCACCCTATCGAAGTGGTGCTGGAAGCTTTATGGTTCAGCCAAGTCTAAAAGTTGGAAAACCTGGGGATCATTTCGAAAAAGAAGCTGATGCAGTGGCAGATTATGTTATGATGAGCCCCTCTCCCTCTTCACCAGCATTTGCCATGAGTCCGAGCTCTTCCGATGCATTCCAAATGCAAGCAGAGGAAGAAGAAGAGACCCTTCAAATGATGCCATTCGCATCATCCTCCCCTTTCCTTCAATTGAGCGCCATGGAGGAAGAAGAGGAAACTATTCAACTTCAGCCTGAAATCGGATTTGGTATTCAAAGGCAGGAAGAGGAGGAAGAAAGTATCCAATTATCCCCAGATGGTTCAATCCAGGCTTCCCCTTCAATTTCAAGCCATCTAGTAAACAGCTCCGGAGGAGGTCAAGCACTTCCAGCCCCTTTGCAAAGTGAAATGGGAGCCAAAATTGGAGCGGATTTTTCAGGAGTTAGAATTCACAAAGATGCTCGGGCGGTTCAAATGAGCAATTCTTTGGGAGCCCAAGCTTTCACTCACGGAAAGGATATTTATTTCAATGAAGGAAAATACCAACCAGAATCCTCCCAAGGGAAGCATCTGTTAGCCCATGAACTGACTCATACAGTACAGCAAGGTTCCGCTCCTGTTCAACGAAGTCCTTTGCCCCAAATCAGCAGCACAGCACCTCAGGTGCAGCGATTACCTTGGGCAGTAAGAGAGGGACTCGCGGAGTTTGCAAGCTACATTCCAGGCTATTCCCTTTTGACAGTGATCATAGGATATGATCCTTTGGCAGGCAGGAATGTAGAAAGAAACGGTGTCAATTTACTTGGCGGATTACTGGGGCTTATTCCAGTATTCGGGATGCTACTTTTCAATAAACTGACCGAATTAGGAATCATCCAAGATGCATTTACCTGGGTAGAAACAGAAATGAGATCATTAAATCTCACTTCCAGTAGATTGAGTGATACCTTGGAAGAAGCTTGGGACCGAATGGGGATTACCGAGGGTTGGGATGGGAATATCCAAATCCTGGATGAAACTTTTGGACAGCTCTATCGGGATATTGTCACTTTTGCAGGTCGGGTAAAAGATCAGATTTTCATCATGATCAAAGAGGCTTTAATGACAGGCCTCAAAGCTTTGGCAGATGCTTTCCCAGGATATCCCTTGTTAACAAAACTACTTGGACACGACCCATTGACAGGGGAAGAAGTCATCTCCACTACTGCTGAAAAAATTGAAGATTTCCTGCGCCTGATCGGTAAAGAACAGGAATTGGAACGAATGCAAGCCGAAGGAACCATTCAGGAAACCGCTGATTGGATTGATGCAGAATTGGCTGCCTTAAACTTCAGTTTTGCAGAAGTCAGAGCCCTCTTTGAAACCGCTTGGAATGCCTTTTCATTGGATGATTTAAGTGATCCATTTGGTGCTTTCCAGCGTACTGTGGCTATTTTCACCCCTTTTACACAACGGGTATTTACCTTCGCAGCCAACGTAGCGATCAAGGTCCTTGAAATTATTAAAAATGCTTTGATGTCCCAGCTTTCTGCCTACGCCAGAGAGCAACAAGGCTTCCATTTGATGACGGTAATTTTAGGAAAAGATCCCTTCACAGAAGAGGTGGTGCCTCGCACTACCGTCAATATCATCAGGGGCTTTATGGGACTGATGCCGGGTGGGGAAGAACAGTTTCAGCAAATGCAGGAAACCGGAGCCATCGAACAGACCGCCTCTAGAATCAATGCGGCAATAGAAACCTTAAACTTCTCATTGGCATATATAACAGGTTTGTTTTTGGGACTATGGAACAGCTTTACCATAGAAGATGTATTCCATCCGATAGATGCCTTTGTTCGAATAGTTCAGACTCTTGCTGATCCTATTCGGCGACTTTTTGCCTTCATCGTCACCATCGTCAAAATTATTGTGGAAGTATTGCTGGTCGTGATGAATTTCCCAATTGAAACCATCCAGCAGATCATTGCGAATGCTCAAAGTGCCTTTGAAGACATCAAACGCGATCCAATTGGATTCCTAAAAAATTTACTGGGGGCTGTGAAGCTAGGTTTTGTACAGTTCTTTGACAATATACTAACCCATCTTTTGGGCGGATTAAGGGACTGGTTATTTGGGGAACTGGCTTCGGCCGGGATCAATCCACCTGCAGATCTAAGCTTCCAAAGCATTTTAGGATTTGTCCTCGATGTGCTTGGGTTAACCGTGGATAATGTATGGGAAAGACTTGAGATGAAAATCGGAGCCGAGCGGGTAGCTCAAATCCGAGGAGCCATTGATACACTTACCGGGATCTGGACTTTCATCAAAGATGTATGGGAACGTGGACCCATTGCCATTTGGGAGTATGTTCAGGAGCAGCTGAGCAATTTGTGGAATATGGTATTGGAACAGGTACAAAATTGGGTGGTGACCCGAATTATCACCCAAGTCACCACACGGTTGCTATCCATGCTTGATCCGACAGGAATTATGGCGGTCGTCAACAGCTTTATTGCCTTTTACAGAGCTGTTCAATCCTTTATTGAAAAACTGCGTGAGATGCTGGAAATCGTCAATTCATTTGTGGCGGGAGTGGCAAATATTGCCAGGGGAGCAATTGGAGATGCCGCCAATTTCTTGGAAGCTGCATTAGCACATGCCATACCTGTAGCCATTGGCTTCCTTGCCAACCAGGTAGGATTGAGAGGCCTGGGAACAAGGATCGCAGAAATGATTGGAGGATTAAGAGATCGGGTAAATGCAGCGATTGACTGGCTGATTGATAGAGCCTTGAGTGTGGGAGGTGCGATTTTGCAGGCTGGTAGAAATGCTGCCGATGCCGTCCTTGGATGGTTAGGGTTTAGAAAAAGATTTACTTTACCTAATGGTGAACAACATGAAGCTTATTTTGAAAACTCAACGCCCCAAGCTCAAATAATAATAGCAAGTGCCGATCCTATGACTTTAGGAAGAATTATTTCAACTAAAAGTTGGAATAACAAAACAATCCCTGATGATAAAGTAGCCGAACTACAAACTTCAGCAAATGAAATTGACAGAAATCGAGAAGGTCAAGGGGTAGAAAAAGGGCAGATAATCATGAGGGAATTTGAAAAAATAGTAGCTATACTAAATGCGATTGGTGGCCCTCCAATACCACAAACAAGGGTTGAAACTCGAGATAAGGTTTCAGGTGCAGGGATGGAAATGGGTCAACACGTAGTAGTAAATCCACTAAGTCTTGATCCCGGTGGCCTTGCAGGAAGTCAACCAACCTATACGACTGGATTGGGTAGATTACTGAAAATGAATTACCCAAATTATATCGTAGAAGGACATCTGTTAAATCATAAACTGCATGGACCTGGTAATGTCTCTTGGAATCTAACTCCAATAGCCAAGCAGACCAATTCCGAAATGAATTCTAAATTTGAGCGCTTTGCTAAACAGCATATTATCGATGAAGGAAAGGTCGTTCGATATGAAGTAGAAGTGAATTATCCACAAAACTTAAATAATGGAGTCAAAACCGATCCAGATAGCTATGTAGCCGATAGCCTAAGCTTCAGTCTTCAAGAGCTAGAATATACCAATAACAATTGGGTGCCCTCATCCTCACAACCTACCAGTTGGGATATTCCTCCTTCGATCACACATAACAAAGCTTCCATTCCAGGTTTTGGAACTGGTAGATTAAATTTTATGGTCTATCTGAACGATTCACCAATTGAAGTACTTCAGAGAGTCAATGGATTAGGTGAAGTAAGGGCTCAAGCTATTATCAATAAAAGAAATGAAAAGCGATTTACTTCCTACGCTGAACTAGAAGCTGCAGATGGAATTGGTCCTTCTACGGTTGCCGTTCTTAAGGCTGAACCCAATGTGAGACTCAACAATAGATAGAATTGCTCTCAATTGCTTTTAAATTTACCCTTTATGACCAGCTTTTAGGAATTTGAACTTTCATTCAATCTAGGTAACTTTTAAATCCTTTAAACCAACTAGAATGAAAAGTCTATCCTACCTGATTACTCTTTTTTGCTTCCTCTTATTTTCTTGCGGAAATCAAGAAACTCAAACTGATCCCATCCAAAATGAAATTGCTGCCATAGAAAATGGCCTGATTTCTCCCTTTGTGGTCAAGGGCGATTCCATCCAGACAATGAATATCTATGAGCGAATGGAACACTATCACGTTCCAGGAGTGAGTATTGCTGTAGTAAAAGATGGAAAACTACATTGGGCCAAAGGATATGGCATCGCCAATACTGCAACCGGAGATTCCGTGACTATTGAAACCATTTTTCAAGCCGGATCCATCAGTAAACCACTGGCTGCTTTGGGTGCACTCAAATTGGTGCAGGAAGGAAAAATGGATTTGAATGAAGATATCAACACCTATCTCAAAGGTTGGCAAGTCCCTGAAAACAAATTCACCGAAACTGAAAAAGTAACACTTGAAAGACTGTTGACGCATACCGCAGGAATGACCGTTCATGGCTTCCCAGGCTATACCCAAACTGACACTTTCCCTGATATAATCACCGTTTTGGAAGGAAAGGGCAATACCCCGACGATCTTTGTGGATACCATTCCAGGAAGCATTTGGAGGTACTCAGGAGGTGGTTATACCGTCATGGAGAAAGCTGTGGAAGATGTTTCAGGACAACCCTTGGATGTGTTTTTAGCTGAAAATGTATTAGAGTCAATAGGAATGAACCATAGTACTTTCGGCCAACCCCTCCCTCAAAATCACCAAGTCAATTTCAGCGCTGCTTATGATAGTGATGGAAAACTAATTGAGGGGTTGTATCATAATTACCCGGAACAAGCTGCGGCCGGCCTTTGGACTACTCCTTCTGATTTGGCCAAGTATTACCTGGAAATCCAAGCCATTCGATCCGGTAAAACTGATGGAGTCCTTTCCAAAGAGCTAATAGATCAAATGCTTACCGAGCACAAAAACCGTTGGGGGTTAGGCCCTGCTTTAGGGGAACGCGACGGGAAAGTTGTCTTTGCCCATGGTGGAAAAAATGCAGGCTTCAGCAATGACATGATGGGCTATGCAGATCAGGGAGATGCCATTATTGTAATGACAAGCGCCGATGGTGGGGTACGATTGATGTCAGAAATTATGAGGGGCATTTCTCATTATTACGATATGAATTTGAGAAATCCAGGCGAGGTAGAACTTGCTGACTTATCACAGGAACAACTGGAGCATCTTGCCGGATCCTATCAATTGGATAGACCTTTGAATGGAATTGAAAATTATGTAGTGGAAGTGAGCGTCCAAGGAAAAAATATCTTTGTTTACGATCCCAACAATGGCGACGAAAACCTGCTCTCCCCCACTTCAGAAACTGATTTTGTAGACTTGAGCACTGGCGACCGGGTGAAATTCCAGCCTTCCGAAAATCCGGTTGGAATGCTCTGGGGAGGAAGTTTTCAGTTTTATAAAGTGGAGGAGTGAAAAATTGAAATAATATCGTCACTGCGAGGCTCCTTTTTTAGAGCCGTGGCAGTCTCGTTTTAAAAAACAATGGAACCAATTTTTACGAGATTGCCGCGTCGTCGTTCCTCCTCCTCGCAATGACGGACTTAAATAAAATTATTGGAAAACTTGAAATAAATCCCCATTTTAATTACATGGTTTACCAGCATACCATCGGCAATTTTTCATATACTTTTCCCGATCTCAAAACCGTTTTAGCAAAGGCCTCCCCAGAAAAATCAGGGGATCAACTGGCAGGTCTGGCAGCTTCCTCCGAAAAGGAACGCATGGCCGCCAAACTCGTATTGGCCGAATTACCCATCAAACTTTTCCTATCCGAAGAAGTGATCCCGGCCGAAATTGATGCAGTTTCACAATTGGTTCAAGATAGTTTTGATCACAAAGCCTTCCAACCCATCTCCCATCTGACAATAGGAGATTTTAGAAATTGGCTGTTGGATTACCAAACCGATGGGAAAAAAATCGCTCAGATTAGTCCTGGCTTGACTCCGGAAATGGTCGCTGCAGTCAGTAAAATCATGGCCAACCAAGACCTGATCTTGGCTGCTTCCAAAATCCGAGTCATTAGCAAATTCAGAAATACCTTAGGCCTCAAGGGTCACTTTTCCACAAGACTCCAACCCAACCATGCCACGGACGATGCCAAAGGAATCATGGCCAGCACCATCGACGGATTGCTCTATGGAGTAGGCGATGCGGTGATCGGAATCAATCCCGTTTCGGATTCTGCAGAGACTACCCTACGACTATTAGAAATGCTGGAAAAGCTCCGGCTGCAATACGAAATTCCCACCCAATCCTGTATTCTTTCGCATGTGACCACCACCTTAGAACTCATCGCAAGAAAAGCGCCTGTGGATTTGATTTTTCAGTCCATTGGAGGCACCGAAGCTACCAATACCAGTTTTGGCTTTAGCTTGGATACTTTGGAAGAAGCCTATCAAGCGGGCAAAGAACTGAATCGAGGAAGCATCGGGGATAATTTCATGTACTTCGAAACAGGCCAGGGAAGTGCACATTCTGCCAATGCTCATCATGGAGTCGATCAGCAAACCTGTGAAGTTCGGGCCTATGCAGTGGCGAGAAAATTCAAGCCCCTTTTGGTCAATACCGTAGTAGGATTTATAGGTCCAGAATACTTGTATGATGGAAAACAAGTGATCCGAGCTGGATTGGAAGATCATTTCTGTGGTAAACTGATGGGCCTTCCTATGGGTTGCGATATCTGTTATACCAACCACATCGATGCAGATCAGGATGACATGGATAACCTACTGACCTTACTGGGAGTAGCAGGCTGCAACTTTATCATGGGAATCCCTGGTGCCGACGATGTGATGCTCAATTACCAAAGTACCTCCTTCCACGATCAACTTTACATCCGACAGGTGTTGGGGCTCAAAAGGGCCCCGGAATTTGACGAGTGGCTGCTTAAAATGAATCTGATAGACGCTACCGGAAAAGTCTTGGACGTTCAGGGAAATAAATTGCTAGAGCTATGAGTGAACAAACCAACCCTTGGGAAAAACTCAAAGCCTATACCGATGCCCGAATTGCCTTAGGAAGAACGGGCGGAAGTCTCAAAACCCATGAGCTGCTCCAATTCCGAAAAGACCATGCCTTGGCGAAAGATGCGGTTTGGACCGAAATGGATATCCCTCATCTGGAAGAAGGACTCCAAGATCTCAAGCTGAAAAGCCTGATTTTGCAAAGCCAAGCCGAAAGCCGTGAAAACTATATCAAAAGGCCTGATTTGGGCAGAAAATTGGATGAAAATTCCAAACAAGCCATTCGGAATTTAAAATTGGCTACATCCGATCTTTCCATCATCTTGTCTGATGGGCTTAGTGCACAGGCAATTGCCTTGCATGCCCTTCCATTTTTGCAGGAACTCCTGCCTAAACTATCAGGCTACTCACTGGCCCCCATCTCCATCGTAAAACAAGGACGGGTAGCCATCAGTGATGAAATCGGAGAATTATTTTCCAGTAAACTAGCCATTATTCTGATCGGGGAAAGACCCGGTTTGAGTTCCCCGTATAGCATGGGGATTTACTTGACATACAACCCAAAAGCAGGAAATACAGACGAAAAACGAAACTGCATTTCCAATATCAGAGCAGGCGGTTTGCCTTATGCTTATGCAGCAGAGAAACTCGCTTTTTTAACCTCGGAGGCTCTGAGACTAAAACTATCCGGTGTCCACTTAAAGGATACTTTTGACCACCATCTATTGAACAATGAATCAGGAAAAAACTGAATTAAAACGTACGCTCGGGCCATTTATGCTTTGGGGGCTAGGCGTAGGTTATGTAATTTCGGGAATGTACTTCGGCTGGAACCTCGGTTTGGCGGAAGGAGGCACCCTGGGATTGGCTGTGGCCACCCTATTTATCATTATCATGTATGTGACTTTTACCTTTAGCTACACGGAGATGGCCTGTGCCATTCCCAAAGCCGGAGGTGCTTTTGATTATGCCCGATTAGGACTGGGTAAAAACTGGGGATTCTTGGCCGGAATGGCTCAAAGTATCGAGTTTATCTTCGCTCCACCTGCCATCGCCGCAGCCATCGGAGCCTATTTCAATGTGTTTTTCCCGGAGATCAGCATCACCACCATTGCCATCACTGCCTATTTGATTTTCACTTTGATCAATATCTCCGGGGTGAAGTTTGCGGCCTACTTCGAACTCATCATTACCATCATCGCTGTAGCCGAACTTCTACTCTTTTCGGGCGTGAGTTTTACCGAATTCAAGTTTGAGAACTTGAGCCAAAATGCACTTCCCAACGGTTGGGGAGGCGCTTTTGCAGCCATTCCATTTGCAATATGGTTTTTCTTAGCAATCGAAGGTGTGGCCAATGTAGCCGAAGAAGCCAAAAACCCACAACGCAATATCCTGATCGGTTTCGGTTCCGCTTTGCTGACCCTAGTGATTTTATGTTTGCTGACCTTTACCTCCTCCATCGGGGTGGCAGGATGGGAAGCCATCGTCTATCCTCCGGGAAGTATGGAGCCCTCCGACTCTCCCCTTCCCTTGGCCTTGGCCAAGATTGTAGGTGAAAGCAATATTCTCTACCATTTACTGATTACAGTGGGATTGTTTGGATTGGTGGCCTCCTTTCATGGGATTATTCTGGCTGCAGGAAGATCTACCCTGGAACTAGGACGTGAGCGCTATGTGACGCCAATTGTAGGGAAAGTCCATCCTAAAACCAAGACTCCGGTGAACGCCCTTATTGTCAATATGGGTATCGGGATCTTGGCATTGCTTACTGGTAAAACCGGTGAAATCATCACCATCGCCTGTTTCGGGGCCTTGACCTTATACATTGTATCGATGATTGCCTTTTTTGCCTTGCGGAAAAACCATGCGGACTTAGAGCGTCCTTTCCATGTTCCCGCTTTTCCTTATTTCCCTGCCATTGCGTTAGTGATTGCGATCATCGCCATGGTTGCCATGAGTATTTATAACCTGACTTTAATGGCCATTTTCTGGGGATTGGTAGGTTTTGGGTATGTGAGTTTCAGATGGTATCAGAGGAAGGGGTAAGGAGGAAATTGGATTATACGATCAAACCGCCGAAAGCATTATCCAAAACCGAGTTCGGATCGATTACATTTTGGCCAGCCCATCACTTGCCAAAACCTGTTCCCAGGTAGAAATTTTTAATCATGGAGCCCCTGAAACCCTTTCGGATCATTTCCCGATGATGGCGGTATTTCAGATTTCTTCAGAGACTAAATAGATAAGGATGAACAAAATCCCACCCGGATTTTTGTAAACCTTTTCAAGTGGCTGTGTCATAAATACGTCTGGCTTCATTAAGTGTCAAGATCCCGATGTTTATCGGGATTGAAAAGTAGCTTGATTTGCTGCAATAAGCCTTCGATATATACTACTCTCGTCGTTCATTTGATGCATTTGGTTATTTACTGATATATCAAATCAATTTACTAATTCCAGACCCCAGCGGGGTCAAAGCTTTATAACCCAGGGTTTCAACCCTGGGTAAAATGGATTAGGTTTCCCCAGCGCTGGCCCGGGATTTTCTTTCGAAGACATGATCGTTTTGCCAGCAAGATGGAAGCTAATCTAAGATATAAAAAGTTTGATGAGTGTTCTTTTGCCTTGAAGCAAAAGAACCAAAAGTTCAAGACGCAGCAAAGCTTCAACCGCACAAGGCCAAACGCTGGCCCGCTGCTGCGTCAGCCCCACGCGCCCACACTTATTACGTTTTGTTCTTAAGAATTGGTTTTCGATTAAGTAATACCATCATGTAGTTTTCCTCTAAATGAGGTGAATAGCTTGTATTCATGTGCAAAAAACTATGCTGGATAAAAGGGATTGATCGAAGTAGATTATTTGTGAAAATCCAATTGCAAATTGAAAATATATGACGGTGTAGTTGCTCCAGACAGCTGTCGAGGACTACACCCAGTTTAGGAAAGATGAGGCACAATTAATTTTTCATTCCAATAACAGAAATATTATAAACACTGTCGGGATCTTGACTTCTTAGAAAAATATTCAATTCTATCTGTTCAAATCTATTGAGGCTGTTTTTAGGCCAAATCCTAAAAGCTGGAGCACTAATCTGACTTGGATTTGCTTTCCTCCTGTAATCATCTGTAGTAAGAAGTTCCAGATGAACCTCCACTATATTCAATAGGTCTAGTTGCTCTATTTTTCTGACACTATATTTTAATTCAGGCAAGGTATAGATCCCTGTATTCTGAAATCTCATCGTGACTACCTGCTCTTGATTATTAAATGAAACCATGGTTAAGACATCGTGGACAAGAAAGGTGGTATCGATCTCTTCAAATGAGTTAGTATTCTTGATCACATCATGGAATAAAGAACCTGTATAGCTACCCGCGATATTTGTAATACCTGGAACGTCCGGTTCTACTTCATCTTTATCGGTACATGAGAATAGTAAAGCACAAAAAAGGAGGCATAGATAAGATTTCATACTTTAATTTACCAACTATCACCTTGCCTCACTCCCAGAAAATCCCAATCTAAGAAAACTGTTTATTGATTTTCGCAAAAGCCCTGACCGAAGGTTTTTTGGTAAAATCCTTTTCTAGGTGTAGTCCACGACATTGTCGGGACAAACTACAACCAGATTAGGATTGATGAGGCACAATTAATTTTTCACTCCAATAACTGAAATATTATACACGCTATCAGGATCCTGACTTCTTAGAAAAATTTCAAATTGTAGTAAATCCCTTCTATTAAGGTTGTTTTTGGGCCAAATCCTAAAAACAGGTGTGTCTATTTGATTGGGGATTGCTTTCATTCGGTATTCATTCGTGTTTAGTAGCTCCAGATAAACATCAACGATTTTCATTGGCTCTAGATTCTCTATTTTTCTGACTTTATACTTTAATTCAGGCAAAACATATCTTCCCGTATTCAGAATTTGTATGGTGACTATCTGTTCTTGATCATTAAAAGCCACAACGGGTCGGACTCCATTTACTGTATAGGTTGTATCAAATGTTTCATTAATCTTAATGACATTATGGAATAAAGAACCTGTATAGCTCCCCACAATATTTTCAATACCTGGAACGTCCGGTTCTACTTCGTCTTTATCGGTACATGAGAATAGTAAAGCACAAAAAAGGAGGTATAGGTAAGATTTCATACTTTAATTTACCAACTATCACCTTGCTTCACTCCCAGAAAATCCCAATCTAAAAAAACTGTTTATTGATTTCTGCAAAAGCTGTAAGATTCTATTCCTCTCTCATAGTTATCCCGCCTACTAGCGCACAAAGATTCTGGTTTTGAATCATTTAACCTGATTTACGCTATGAAAAAAATAATATTATCTCGATATTGAATTAGCCAAACAATAGGATTGCCACAGGAAAGTTTCGTTGTCAAGTACCTTATTTGTCAATCATTACCTTTCATCGTTACCTACTATACCAACCATTTTAACGAATTCATCGCTCACTTTTGAATTTGATCCTACCCATCAAATTGGAAAGACCTTATTTCGATTCCAAAGTGAAGATTTTAGTGGTTGGTTGATTTTTTTACCAGCATAGTACCACTAATCCATTACGATTACTTTTTTCATTAAAAACTAACTGATCATGGGAGACCTAGGAGAGCAATTCACCAACCTATTTAAAAAGTATATGCCAAATGCTTTTGTTTTTGCGTTGGTCTTGACCATCATAA
This sequence comes from Algoriphagus halophilus, assembly GCF_900129785.1. Lineage (NCBI taxonomy): Bacteria > Pseudomonadati > Bacteroidota > Cytophagia > Cytophagales > Cyclobacteriaceae > Algoriphagus > Algoriphagus halophilus. Next base: position 1,025,417 of record NZ_FSRC01000002.1, on the reverse strand, counting down.
CCGCTGTTTCCGCACTAGTATGGACAGAATCCACCATTATGGATACTATTTCGGCTTGGTACCAAGGGTTTTGGCAGCTTTTAGAGTTTGGTATGCAAATGACCCTCCTACTAGTAACAGGCTATTCCATCGCCCTCTCTCCCATTATAAAACGATTCTTTTCCAAACTCACCCAATTCATTCAAACTCCTAGGCAGCTTTATCCATTCATCATCCTCATTGGGATGCTTCTAAGTGCGGTCAGTTGGGGTTGGATCGTTATTACTGCCGTGCTGGGAAGAGAACTTGCCTTACGGATCAAAGGGGTCAATTACCCCTACCTCATTGCCTGTGTTTATTTCTCCGGAGGGGTTTGGGTCAGTGGATTTTCAAGTACTATCCCACTCTTGCTTAACACTGAAAATAATTACTTAATTGAGGCGGGAGTTTTGTCTGGTACCATCCCAACTTCTTATACCTTAGGATCTATTTTAAATATGTCCATTATTGGTTTTTCTTTATTCTTTGGTCCCCTCCTTTTCTTTTTATTAGCTCCAAAAAAATCAAATGGGCTGGAAGAAATGCTTTCCTCAAAAACTCAAAATCAGGAACTTACCATCCTGGAAGAAGCCGAAAGTATGAAGCAAAAGGAAATTTCTTTTTCAGATAGACAGAACAATAGCCCTATCCTTCAATATGTTATCGGGCTGATGGGGCTAGTTTACATCATTTATTATTTCAGTACCAAAGGATTGGACATCAACCTGAACATCATGATTTTTATTTTTATTGTGATGGGTCTGTTTTTGCATCAAACCCCCATCCGATATGGAATCGTTATGAAACGCTCCAGTAGTAATATTTCGGCAATTCTGTTTCAGTTTCCTTTTTATGCAGGAATCATGGGAATCATGAAATATACTGGGTTAGGAAATGAACTTACCAATGCCATGGTCTCAATCGGCACGATAGAAAGTTTTCCATTTTTGGCCTTTCTCAATGGGGCAATCGTCAATTTTGCGATCCCATCTGCAGGAGGAGAGTTTGCGGTCGTCGGTCCAAGCGTCATCGATGCGGTAAAAGAACTTGGAGTAGGGCTTCCTGAACTCCAAGTCACCAAAATGATTGCTAGAGCCTCCATGTCTATCGCTTTTGGGGAAAGTTTGACGAATTCATTGCAGCCCTTCTATTTGCTGCTTATCCTTCCCATTATGGGAGTTGGCATTAAAATCCAGGCACGGGACGTCATGGGGTATTTATTCATCCCTTTTATCCTGTTTTTCATTGCCTGGGCATTAATGGTGGTCTATGTACCACTTTAAAAAACCATGGATTCATCCAAAATGCCACTCAAGTAAAACCACATTCCCTTCACCAATTTTAACAGCGTTTTTCAATCCATTTTTCATTTGGGAGCGTTACATTGGACTATGATTAGAAGCAAAATCCAGCTGTTGGCCGGGTTGGGAGTAGGCCTGATGGTCATGGGATGTAGTTCCTCCTCCTTAATCACCGCCCCGCCGATCAGCTATACCAACACCAGCCCCAAAGTAGCCGAACTGACCGATCAGGAATCCAGGCATTGGGGACATCTAGATTTACAGCAAGATACGATTCCAGGCATGAGCATAGACCGCGCCTATGCGGAACTCCTCAAAAAGAAAAAAGGAGAGGAAGTCATCGTGGCTGTGATTGACTCAGGTATTGACCTGGATCATGAGGATATCCAAGAGGTTCTTTGGACCAATCCAGGAGAGAAGCCTGGGGATGGTCTCGATAATGATGGGAATGGATACATTGACGACATCCATGGATACAACTTCCTAGGCGAATCCTTCAATGAACAAATGGAAATGGCAAGAATCGTCCGGTTGAAACTCGGAGATGAGGCCTATCAAGCAGCTGCCCAAGAAAAGATCAATGAAAAGCTTCCTGAAGCCAGAGCAGCCCTTCCTCAGCTAAAGCAGATCGAAGCGTTGGTGACCTTAGCCGATAAGAATATCAAGACTGCTTTGGGAAAAGAATACTATTCCTTAGCTGATCTACAAGGATATGAGCCTAAGAATGTACAGGAAGAGAGAACCGTAGGGATGTTGATGCAGGTGATCAGCATGGGGGAAAATATCCCAGATGCGATCGAAGAACTTCAAGCAGGAATCAACTATTACGAGACCATGGTGAACTATAACCTGAACGTGGATTTCAACGGTCGAACTCCCGTAGGAGATGATCCTTATGATTATTCCGATCAGGACTATGGCAATGGAGATCCGAATATCAGAGATACAGAGGAAAGCCATGGTTCCCATGTAGCAGGAATCATTGCTGCTACCCGAAACAATAAAAAGGGCGTGGACGGCGTCGCGAATCGTGTCAAAATCATGTCTGTCCGGGCGGTGCCTAATGGAGATGAATACGACAAGGACATCGCATTGGCAATTCGCTATGCAGCAGATAATGGAGCCAAGGTCATCAATGCGAGTTTTGGAAAGGGATTCTCCCCTAATTCCGAATGGGTCTATGATGCCTTAGCCTATGCGGCTTCCAAAGATGTGCTCTTTGTACATGCTGCTGGAAACGATGGAATTGATTTGGATGATCCGAAGAACCCAAGTTTCCCGAATGACCATCCCAATGGAGCACAAAGTGAATTTGAAGACAATTACCTCACCGTGGGTGCCTTGACTCCAATGCTGGGATCTGAAATGGTCGCAGTATTTTCCAATTATGGAAAGAAGTACGTGGACATCTTTGCCCCTGGGCAAGAGATTCTATCCACTATGCCCAATAATGGCTATGAATTTCAGGACGGCACTTCCATGGCCGCTCCTGCAGTAACGGGTTTGGCGGCCATGATCCGATCCTATTATCCAAGCCTGAGTGCCGCCCAAGTGAAGCAAGTAATCTTGGAGTCAGGTATTGCTTTAGACATAGAAGTCATGGTAGGAGGTCCGGAAGGAGAAGAAAAACCCTTCTCCGAGATCTCATCCTCTGGGAAGATCGCCAACCTATACAATGCCCTGATCTTGGCCAGTCAAGTGGCTAACGGGAAAGCAAGTTTGTAAAGCCTGGTATCTTAATAAAAAACATAAGCAAAGCCTCTTCTGACTCACAGAAGGGGCTTTTTTTGATCAAAACGAAGATGGAAGTTCTATTGATTCCATCAACTAAACTCCCAATAATCTATATTATTGATGGACTATTAGAGCAAGAATTCAACTTATTCCAAGGAGATCAAAATGAAGAATCCCAAGGAATCAACCCAAATAAATGGGGCTGAACTACAAAAAACAGCTCAAAAAAGTATAAAATACCCAGTACTGGGTATAGGAACTCAACTTTTAGTTTCCGTACTTCAAGGGTTGGTGGGATTGGGGTTAGATCGAGCGTTTTAGAAAACAACAAAGAATTTTTGTCGGTTGTTGTCGGTTACGATTTATTAATACTTGTTTTTCAGTGCTTTATAAACCCATGCTCCTATTCCAACTATAATGGAAATATGCGGAATTCGTATATACAAATGTTAGGTGTAATTTAAAAAAATGATATGCCAATAAATGAAGATCATCCAATAATGAACCCACCTGATAAAGATGTAACTCTTTGGAGGTATATGGACATTCCTTCTTTTATGGCTCTTCTAACAAATCAAGAATTGACGTTTGTAAGAGGAGACTTATTTGAAGATAAGTATGAAGGCGTTCTACCAAAAAAAACATCTGCATTAATTGACGAATCAACAAGAAGGGAGATTAAGGATGGCAAACTTGATAAACGATATTGGAATTTTTCTCAAATTCTAAACAACGACAATAAGAATATTTACTTGAGCTGTTGGACTAAAGAAAACCATGAAATGGTCCACATGTGGAAAATCTACTCCAAAGAGAATGGTATAGCCATAAAGACAAGTTATGAAAAGCTAAAAAGGGCGATTGAGACAAAAGAAGATGTATATCCCACAGTCATAAATTATATTGACTTCGATAAAGATATAGTTGATTGGAAGTCAAACGGGTTAACAGCATTTACGATCAAACGCAATGAGTACAAATCTGAGAAAGAGTTTAGACTAATAATTTCATATCCAAGGGAATTGGAGGATCAACTTAGTCAATTAAAGACTCATGAAGAAATAAGTCCCGCTAGGCGACAGCTCTATCTTAAAACTCCAGTCATTAAATGTAAGGTTAATGCGGACGAGCTAATTTCAAATATTCAGGTTAGTCCTTATGCCCCTGATTGGTACTTAGGCCTGATTAAAGATATTATCAAAAAGTATAATTTAAAAATTGACTCAATAAAGCAATCGGAATTATAAAAAACTGAAGTCAATCGAGTAGACGGCCGTGAGCTATAAGCCCAAGGTGCGCCTAGGCCACGGCCCAAAGGTCGTACGAGTCTTCCCGATTACACTAAGTTTAGACCACCATACCTAACGGATGCATCTACGCTTTTTTATTATTAGGAATTTACAATTCCCTGTAGCCATCTGAGACAATTAATAAACAGGCAAATAAATTTCTAACTATTCAATATCGACAAGGAAGTCATTACCGAAATTGTTAATTTGGTTTACACAACACAAAATACCCCTGCAGACCATGCAGATATATGCAATAGAATAGGCGGACTTGGGTTTATAAAAGCGTTTGCTAATATTGAGAAACAAAATGAAAAAAGAAGAAATAAAACTTATTGTAAGTATCTCTATCGCAATAGCAACGATATTGGGAATATCTTACCTAATTATTTTAGATAAGAGTTTTGACCTTTCAAATGGTCTTAGGGCTATTAGTTTTGGAATAACAAGTACAACATTCTTTTGGACATTTTATTTTACTTATGGTTGGAAAATTTGGGGATTAGATAAGGTTTTTTATCGACCAAATTTAAGTGGTACTTGGGCAGGGATACTTAGATCCGATTGGAAAGATGAAAACGGAAATGGAGCTGGAGATATTGAGTTTTATATAGTAATACGACAAAGTTTTTTGAGAATTCATTTCACAACTTTCACCGACTCATTCATCGGGACTTCTTATTCAGAAACTTTATCCCTAAAGAAGGAAACAGGGCTTAAAAATGCGGCTTATTTATATCGTAAAGAAACTAGTCAAGATGAAAATGAGTTCCTTCAAGAAGGAGCGACAGAACTGAGAATAATTGAATCCAATCCTAAAAAACTTGAAGGAAAATATTGGAGTAACCAAAAAACTAATGGCAAAATAGATGTTTCCTTTATTTCAAAAAAAATAGTAGACTCATTTAATGATGCTAAAACTTTGAATAATAATGGAAAATAAAATATTTGTCCGGTTAGATGTAGACAATGTAGGAGACAGGATTGAGCTAGCCCTTTTAGAATCTAACACTATAGAAGCTCAAAATATCCATGATAATATTCAAAAAAATATAAATTCGATTTTATCTAATATTCAGAATCATAAATCAATTAAAGTCCTAATGACAGGGTGTGATGATATATTATTTATCATTAATAAGAATGAATATGACATTTTATATTTAGAAAAATTAAAAAGTGAGTTTAAACTAAAATCAGGTTTCTCTTTAAGTATTGGAGTTGGAACGTCTATTACCGAATGCATGTTGAATTTGCATATAGCAAAAGTATCTGGGAAAGACAAAATCGTAGATAAAACAACAGCAAACAAAACCTAAACTGCATAAAAACAAAGTAAATACAGAAACTTTTACAAGCATAATATTATGTCAAAAAAAAGTACATATCTGAACTTAGTAAATAAAGATTATAGAAAGGATTGGCAATTTGCAATGGATGTAATGAAAAATCCTATTGTCAAACCGGCTACATCTGTAATTTTTATAGTTCCGATATTATTAAGCATTCTAAATAAGGAAATTCTCGATGGCATACAATTACCATTTCAACTTCCCTTAACATTATGGTTATCATGGATTTCAGCAATACTTTATTTAATTGCTTTAATTATTTACAGAGTTTATTGTCCAAAATTTGTCCAAGAATATAGAGATTTTGGACAATTCTCAAAAAGAAAGCATTCACATCGCTGGATAGTTTGGGAGTTTTATTATAATATCATTAAATATGAAACTTGGGAATTATTAAGAGAATCGTTTGACAAAAATATTTCAATTGAAGCTGAAGGCGAGGAAGGAAAAGAATATTTTACTTCCAAAGCAAAAAATAATGAAACAATTGATATTGGAATACCAAAAGTTAAAGGGCGCAATGTCCTTTTGCCATTTAAATTAGAGGACAATAAGATTTATTTACTCAAAATTTCAGAAGACGATATTAAACTAAACGAAAAGGAAAAAGAACTTTTTTGGATTCTATATACAAGTCTTACAAAACAAAATAATACAGCTCGAAACTGGTTTTGGATAGTTATCTTTTTTATGATTTTTAGTGTCAGTTTAATTGTGATTTGTAACATCGCTAAAGTATTTATATAATTCAATGTCATTTTATAAGAATTCAATTACTATAACTAGTCAATTATTTTTTTGCTCATCCCCAATAAGAATAGACCCTTACAACACTTGTCAATTTGGTTGCACTTACTGTTTTTCGAAAAAACGGTCTAAGTTGGCTTCAAACAAAGGCGTACAAATTGCTTCTCCAGAAGCTCTTCGTACTCGTTTGAAAAGAATTAAAAGTGGAGTAATAAAGTCTGCATTAGACGAGATGTTTGAACAGAGAATACCTATCCAACTTGGTGGTTTACAAGATCCATTTACTGATTTCGAAGGAAAAAACAAAATCACCTTTGAAATTCTCAAAGTTTTAAAGGATTTTGATTATCCAACCATGGTTAGCACTAAAGGTAAAATTTTTACAGAGCCCAAATATTTAAACTTAATGTCTGGCATGAATATAATGTTTAGGCTTTCAGTAGCAGGAGTTTCTGAATCTAAAAGGGCTAATGTAGATATCGGTTGTGACTCTTTTGATGAAACATTAAAAAAGATAAGAATTTTAAAGAAAAATAGAATCCCTGTATCTGTTAGAATTCAACCAATCATTCCAACTTTTGAAAGCAACGTTCTCGAAATGATTAAAAAAATTGCCTTGCACGGAGGAAATCATGTTGCTTTAGAACACTTAAAAATTTCTGTTGAAAACAAAGCTCGTCAAATAGAATCACTAAACAAAGCTTTAGGAATTGATTTATGGAACGAAATGATAACTTTAGGATTGACAAAAATTGGCAGGGATTACTCTTTAAAACAAGAAGTTATAAAACCCTTTATAATCAAAGCACAAAAACTTTGTAAAGATTTAGGTCTTGCTTTTGGGGCTGGAGATACTGGATTTATTCACTGGAGTGATGGCAATGGATGCTGCAATGGTTCTAGTTTATTCTTAAAAGATGCAAATCAATTTGATTCTAACATTATTGGTGCACTGAAGAATGCTAAAAACGGAAAAATTTACTTTAATGATATTTTAAAAAGATGGTCACCTAAAGGAAATGTTCACCGTTTTTTAAATAAAAATTCTAGAAAACTATATGACAATGATGAATATACAAGTTGGCAAAAATTAATAGCATATCGTTGGAATGGTAAAAATAGTCCTTACAGTCCAATATTTTTTGAAGGAGTGACATGGAGTGGAGAATATGACTCCAATGGTTTTAAAGTTTATGAAATTAATAAACTGAAATCTAATAATATAGTTGATAAAAATAGATCTGAGTAATTGCTGGTTCTCGGCTACTTCTGAAAACTCAAAAATAGTTTTGGTTAGTTGTGTACTTGTATAATCCTCCTAACCACTCATAACCGAGACCTTTACAAAAAAACCCATCCTGTTTTGACAAGATGGGCTTTTGATTGATGGAATTTTCTGAATTAACTACAGGCGATCTTCTTCACTCGATTTTGATGTCTTCCGCCTTCAAACTCGGTAGTCAAGAAGATTTCGGCTAGCTTTTCGGCTAGTTCGTAGGAAATAAAACGTGCCGGCAAAGCAAGGACATTCGCATTGTTATGCTGTCTCGCCAAAGCAGCCAATTCCTCGTTCCAGCAAAGTGCCGCACGGATTCCCTGGTGCTTGTTGGCAGTGATCGCCACCCCATTTCCACTACCACAGATTACAATCCCGAGTTCGTACTCTCCTGCTTCGATCGCAGCACTCAAAGGATGTACATAGTCTGGGTAATCCACCGAAGCGGTAGAGAATGGACCAAAGTCCTTCACTTCATATCCAAGGGACTCCAGTTTGGTAATTAGTTGGGCTTTGTATTCAAAACCTGCATGATCTCCTCCTATTGCTATCTTCTTTGCCATAAGTTGTAAATTTATATAGGCTTCGACTCCGCTCAGCCAGACAACTTTGTCATCCTGAGCGGAGTCGAAGGATATTATGATTCTAATGTCCTAAAATCCTACTTCCTTAATCTCCCATTGCATCTCTTGCTTCTTCTTCCGCTTCTTTGATCGCTCTTTTCTTTTCCAGACGTTTCGCAATCTGAATCCCGGCCTCATACAAGACCAAGATCGGCATGGCAATCAAGACCTGGGAAATCACATCCGGAGGCGTAATAATTGCAGAAAGCACCAAGATCACTACAATGGCATGTCTTCTATAGGCTTTTAGCATTGCTGAAGACACCAATCCTGACATGGCTAAGAAATACACCACTACCGGAAGCTGGAACATAATGGCTGAAGCCAACACCAACATCGTGAGGGTAGAAATGTAGGAGGTAATATCAAACTCATTCAGGATCGAGGGATCCAGCTGGTAGTTTGACAAGAAGTTGATGGAAAGTGGGGATAGGATATAGTATCCAAAGGCCGCTCCCAAAAAGAATAACAAGCTGACGAAGAATACGGCTCCTCGAGCAGCATTTCTCTCCTGATCATATAATCCCGGGCTGATAAACCTCCAAATCTCCCAGAATACAAAAGGAAAGGCTGCAATAAACCCTACCACAAAACTCGAAGTCATGTGCATGGTAAACTGCCCGGTCATTTGCCTACTCTGAATCGTAAATGGCAATTCATCGATACAAAGAGCAGTGATTCCGAAATAGTCACTGACATTGCAAAGCCATCGATAGGTCACGAAGTCCACCTTGGAAGGTCCCAAGATTACGACTCCAAAGACAAAGCTCTTGGCTACGAATGCAGCAACGGAAAGTATTAAAATTGCAGAAACAGAACGAAGAAGGTGCCAACGAAGGGCTTCTAAATGGTCCAAAAAGGACATTCCTTCTTCTTCCTCATCTTGATATTGATCTAACGCCACGGGTGATTTTTAAATTCTAATATAATGGAAACTGATTCATCCAGGCATTGACTTCACTTCTGATGGTAGCCAATTCAGCTTCATTTTCGTGATTTACCAATGCGCGGTCAATCAAACCTACAATTTTGATCATATCGTCTTCTTTCAGGCCTCTGGTAGTGATTGCAGCAGTACCTACTCTCATTCCTGAAGTGACAAATGGAGATTTGGTATCAAACGGAACCATGTTCTTATTGATCGTGATATCCACTTTGCCCAAGGTCTGTTCAGCTATCTTACCAGTCAAGTCCTTATTTCTAAGATCGATCAACATCATGTGGTTATCTGTACCACCTGAAATGATTTGATATCCTAAACGTACGAACTCTTCTGCCATGACGGATGCATTCTTCTTTACTTGCAACACATATTCCATGTATTCATCCGAAAGCGCCTCTTCGAAAGCGATTGCTTTGGCAGCAATGATATGCTCTAATGGACCTCCCTGGGTACCTGGGAAAACTCCCATATCCAACAAGGAAGACATTTTCTTGATTTCTCCTTTTGGAGTGGTCAATCCCCAAGGATTATCGAAGTCTTCACGCATCAAGATCAAACCACCTCTTGGACCTCTCAACGTCTTATGGGTAGTCGTAGTTACGATATGGCAATGCTCCAAAGGATCATTCAATAGACCTCTCGCGATTAATCCAGATGGGTGGGAAATATCCGCCAATAAAAGCGCGCCTACTTCATCCGCAATCTCTCTCAATCTTGCATAATCCCAATCACGGCTATACGCAGAAGCACCACAAATGATCAATTTAGGAGAAACAGCCAAGGCTTTCTCTTCTACCTTATCGTAATCGATTCTTCCAGTCTCTTCTTCCACGCCATAGAAATGTGGCTCATATAATTTACCGGAGAAGTTCACTGGAGAACCATGCGTCAAGTGACCGCCATGAGAAAGGTCAAATCCTAAAATCGGATCACCTGCTTTCAGGCAAGCCAATAATACCGCTGCATTGGCCTGCGCCCCAGAGTGAGGCTGTACATTGGCCCAAGTAGCTCCAAATAATTTCTTGGCACGGTCGATCGCCAACTGCTCAATTTCATCGACTACTTCACATCCACCATAATATCTCTTGTTTGGTAAACCTTCTGCATATTTGTTGGTCAACACGCTTCCAGCAGCTTCCATTACTTGTTTGCTGGTGAAGTTTTCGGAGGCAATCAGTTCGATTCCTCTCTTTTGTCTGTCCTCTTCTTGGGCAATTAGATCAAATATTACCGTATCTCTTTTCATAATCAGGGGTTTGAAAGCGGATTAGCTATGGATTAAGAGCTGATTATCACAGCCCAAAAACGAGCCCAAAAATAGCCTGAAACTCTTGATATTCCAATCCAAATACTGCTTTGATCAAAGATTAAAGAATTCCTTTCACAGATTCACTATTTTAGCAGCATGTTTGATTTCAAATTCACACCGGAAACCTATTTTCAAGAAGACACTACATCGGTGCTATTGGTCAGGATGCAGTATCCGGAAAGTCAATGGGGAGAACAGATCAGCATCTATGCACACTGGATAGAGGGAAAGATTCAATTTGAGGCAGTAGATTTTTATGGAAATGACTTTATGCTCTATCCATCCTCGAGTTTTGAACCCTTAAATTTTGAGGATTTGGTGTACCTATTGGAAGGAATCCAAGTGAATCAGGATTCGAATGAAGGAAATATCGAAATGACCCTATATGGGATTCCGAAGGCAGAAAGTGCTTTCTACCCAGAGCTGAAAAAATATTTTGAAGAAAAAAGGGAAAATGCAGGTTTAGATTAAAAATCTAAGGCATTTTGGCTTCTGTTGGATACATGACGAGAGCGGAACCAATATTCATAGGTAGAAAAGTCTACGCATTCATTTAATTCCATTCCTTGAAATAGGATCTTCTTTAAACTATTGACAGGAAGCCAAGATTTAAGCTGCTGAGCTTGTTTCGAACTTAATTGTGAAAGTTGAATCCATTTTCGCCCTTCAATTGAAATAGGTACAAGTTTCGTCATATAGATTTATTTAGGTCAGGTAAAAGTATGCTGATTTTCAATACGATACAAAATTTGAAAATTAATTTTATGTTAATAGCTATTCAATTTTATCCTAAAACTACATGATACCAGTAATCATTGCAGTTTTGGGGCTTTTTTTGGGATTATTTCTTCAAAATCGAGACGGATTCCCTACCGAAAAAGCTACAAAATGGACCAATTTTTATTTATTGAATATTGTATTGCCTGCCTTGGCATTGCTTTATATCCCACAAATCAAAGCTGAATGGAGCTTATTGATCCCCATTTCTGCAGCCTGGTTTACCTTTATCACTTCCTGGATCATCTTCGGGATATTAGGAAAACTGTTGCACTGGGATCGAGGATTAACAGGCTGTCTGATCATTGTGGCAGGCTTGGCCAACACTTCTTTTTTGGGATTTCCCATTGTAGAAGGGCTCTATGGAAAGGAAGGGATGCCTATCGCCTTGTTGATGGATCAAGGAGGATCCTTCTTATTGGTTTCTTCCTTGTCGATCATCGTAGGTTCACTCTACAGTCATAAAAGTGGAAAGCTCAGTAGGATTCCCCTAAAAATCATCAGTTTTCCTCCTTTTGGATTTCTGATGGGTACCTTGGTAATGAGCATTCTGGAAATTCCTACTCCTGAGATGCTGATGCCCTTGCTCAAACTAATTGGAAGAACCATGGCCCCAATGGCCTTATTTGCCATTGGGTTAAAATTCTCTTTGGATTTTGACTCTTTAAAGTCCCGCTATTTCTGGATGGGAATGGGGTATCGGTTGATTTTAGCTCCTATACTCGTCTGGCTAATCTACCGCAATTTCCTGCCTCAGGATAGCCTTACCTTCAAAGTAACCGTGTTGGAAAGTGCCATGGCCCCTATGATCACCGGCTCCATTGTAGCCATCAGCTTTGATCTACGACCCAAACTAGCCACGCTATTGGCCGGACTGGGCATTCCAATAGCTGGACTCAGTTTGTTGGTCTGGTATTACTTATTGGGCTAATCCTATTGCCAGATTGTCTGAATCTCCTTGGTGAAGTCTTCTTGAATGTGGTGATTGCTAGCAATAATCTCTCTTCCGAAAATATAATTCTTCCCTCCTGAGAAATCAGTTACTGCTCCTCCTGCTTCTTGAACTATCAAAGCACCGGCAGCCACATCGTATGAATTCAGGTTGTATTCAAAAAATCCTTCAATCCTTCCAGCGGCCACATAGCAAAGATCTGTTGCTGCGCTGCCAAACCTTCGAATCCCATGGGTCTTTTGCATAAAGATCTTCAAGGCAAACAAATACTTATCGATCAATTCAAAATTGTAATAAGGGAAACCTGTAGCTATCAGAGAAGCTGACAAGTCTGGAGCCGAACTCACTTTTATTTTGGTATCGTTACAGAAGGCTCCGCCACCTTTCATGGCATAAAAGCATTCATGTCTATTCACTTCATAAACCACTCCCAAAATCACTTCATCGTATTCCATCAAAGCAATACTCACTGCAAAAACAGGGATTCCATGAATGAAATTTGTGGTTCCATCCAATGGATCAATCACCCAATTGTATTGATCCGCTTGGGTGCTGTTGGTCCCCTCTTCTGTAATAAAACCGGCTTCAGGAAGGATTTTGGATAGGGCAGCTACAATCATTTTCTCGGCTTCTTTATCTACATAAGAAACCAAATCGTTAAAGCCTTTGTGCTCCACTTTATCTGCACTGAAATGTTGACGCTCTTTTCTAATAAAAGAACCGACGTTCTTGGCAATTTCCTGAGTTTGCTCCAGGAGCGTACTTAATTGATTCTGGGTATCCATAAAATAATAGGTTTGTTAATTAGGCTTTGGGGTTCTTTCCGGCTACTACTAAAACAATTTCGCCTTTGACTGGGTGAGTACTATAATATTCTATTAATTCTGCCAGTGAACCTCTGACATTCTCTTCATGAAGTTTCGTCAACTCCCTGGAAACGCAGGCTTGGCGATCCTCTCCAAAAGCTTCGGATAATTGAAGCAAGGTTTTTTGAATTCGATGGGTAGATTCATAAAAAATCATGGTCCTGGTTTCTTCCATCAGACCTTCTATTCGGGTCTTACGCCCTTTTTTATGAGGCAAAAAGCCTTCGAAAACAAATCGATCATTGGGAAGTCCACTATTGACCAAAGCAGGAACAAAGGCAGTAGCTCCAGGAAGACATTGAACTTCCAAACCGGCTTCCAAAACTGCTCTTACCAATAAAAATCCAGGGTCTGAAATAGCCGGGGTTCCTGCATCTGAAACCAAGGCAAAATACTCTCCCGCTTTCATCCTACTGACCAATTTTTCCACTGCTTTATGCTCGTTGAAAATATGGTAACTCTGCAAAGGACGGGATATCTCCAGATGCTTTAACAAAATGCCACTGGTCCTGGTGTCTTCCGCAAGGATGACATCTGCCTGTTTCAGCACTTCTACCGCTCTGTAAGTGATATCCTTTAAGTTCCCTATAGGAGTAGGGACAATGTATAAATTGGGACGAGACGTTTCGCTCATTTAATCAGGGCATCAATTTCTTTCGCTAACGACCGATCCTTTTCGGTCACGGTATTTCCCTCATCATGTGTGGTCAACTCAATGGTTACCTCATTATACACATTACTCCAGTTGGGATGATGCTGGGAAGCTTCTGCTAGAAAAGCCACTCGGGTCATAAAAGCAAATGCCTCTTGAAAATCTTTAAATTTGAAAGTTTGCTTGAGTTTATTGTCTTCTTCTGTCCACATCATCTTTTGGTTTTATAGTGAAATAACTCCTTCTACCTTAGCTGCTTTTTCATAAAGGTCCACAATCTGATCTGATGTATCCATCATCGCCTGAATAGTGGCACTTATGTACTTCCCTCCCGAACTAGGCTTTAATTTCACCTCGTTCTTAGGAAACAAAGCTTCAATCTCAGTTTCCTTTCCTTTAGGAACTATAAATTTAAACATATAGAGCATAGGAAATTGTCCTGACCCCTCTAATTTCTCTTTAAAGTTTTCTCTATCAAAGTTCTTTTCCATAGTAATCCGATTCAATGTGATTAGAAATAGCTTCAAACAAAGAACCCATGCCGATTGGCATGGGTTCCGATGAGCTTCTTTAATTAAAAGAATTTATATCGGTAGTCTTTCACATCTGCGAGATCCTGCAGGGCCATCATGACCTGATAGGAAGTCCTTTGTGAAGCACTCTGTGTCAATTGACTTTGGAAACCACTATAGTCTCCTAATTCTGCAGCTGGGTTCAAGCTGTTCAGCTTACCTACGATCACTCCCACATCTTCTTTAATCGGTGCAGTCATGTCACCAGCGTTCTTCAATCCGAAGATGGATCCGATTGCTTTAGGAGCAAAACCAACGCCTGGAATAACAGATGCACTCAACTTCAAGTCTGGAGTAGTATTTAATGAAGCCTCAGGGAATACTGCTTGCATTTCTTCCAAAGTAGATTTACCTGCTAATTTCTCAGCAATCATCGCAGCTTTCTTATCATTTCTAACCTGCGCTTCTACTTGAGGACGAACATCAGCCAATTTCGCATCTCCTTCTTCTTTCTTACTGATCAAAGAAGCAACTATGTAATTGTTATCCAATTCGAATACTGGCGACACCTCATCGGCAGAAGCTTCTGTAAATGCCCATCTCACTACTTCTCTTGCATTTTGGATGTTGTTGATGTTTCTGCTAGTAGCATCTACATTACTTGCTTCCAAAACTCTATATCCTTGCGCAGCCGCATTTTCTTTGAACTGGTTTCTGTTTCCGCTCTCAGCAGCAAAAGAATCTGCATTTCTGAATGCTTCGTTTCTAGTTGCATCACTTGCTACCAACTCAATTTCCAAGGCTGCCAATTTAGTATACTGAGTTAATGGCATTCCAGTAACCTCAATGATATGGTAACCATATTCTGTTTCCACTACATTATTGATCAAACCAAGAGATTTTGCAGCGAATACTGCATTGGCAAATGGCTCTACGAAATCTGCTTTCGCAAAGTAGCCAAGGTCTCCACCGTTTTGAGCAGTTCCATCTTGACCATACTGGCTTGCAGTTACTGCGAAGTTAGCTCCACCTTTCAGATCCGCTAAAATCTGCTCTGCTTGCGCTTTGACAGCAGCTTTGGTAGCATCATCCATTCCTTCAGTGCTCAACAAGATATGAGAAGCTCTCATTCTAGCTGGACCTTCGTATTGATCACTTACCTTATAAGTAACATAGGTAGAATTTGGAGTTACAAATGGACCATAAGTAGCACCTTCTTCAATTTCATCTACATTGGATGTTAAACTTGCAGGAAGGTTGGTTCCTGGAGCATACGTAAAGAAAGGAAATTGAGTCTCAGAATTTCTAGCTACAAATGCAGAGTCATTTTCAGAATTTCTCAATTCTTCTGTCAAGCTTTGGATTTCAGAAATCACCTCAGCAGAATCTTCACTGCTTGGCAAAATGCTAAAGCTTACATATTCAATATTGGCACTAGTACCCGTTCTGAACTTACTTTGATTTTTGCTTAGGTAGTCTTTCATTTCGCTTTCGCTTACTGAAACTGCTGAATCAGCAATTGCATAGTAAGGAACAAACAAATGAGAAACGTCTGCAATGGTATTTGCAGCTTCATATTCGTGCTTTGCTTCTACTGAAGTCACGTACTCCGAGAAGGTAAGCATGTTGTCATATTTGATTCTCAATCTAGAATCCGCAAATAATTGTTCCTGCTGAGCCCAGAAAGCCTGCTGAGTAGGATCAGCATTTTCTAAAGACTGAAGGAAAGATACCAATTGGGACTTGTCGAATTGACCGGTCTGAGGGTTCACCAATTGCTGACGTAATTCTGCCACAATGTTTTTCCCCTGCACCATATCTACTAATTCTGCATCAGAGATGGTCAAGCCAAGCTTTTCATATTCCTCGTTGAATACTTTTTCAACGATCAATGCCTGCCATGCCTGCTCTCTTACGGTAAACATTTCTGGCTCGGAAGGAGCTCTACCTGTTCTTTGTTGGAAAGCAATTCTAAATTGCTCAATGTTTGCCACGTACTCTTCATAGGAGATTTCCTCTCCTGCGATTTCCCCAACAACATTTTGATTTGAATTGAGTATGGAGGAATTTGGACTTAGCAAATCTCCACCCAATAGGAATAAAATCAACCCGCCGGCAATGACACCGATTGCGAGACCCGTTCTCTGTCTTATTTGTTTAATTAACGCCATTTGTATTTCTACGCTTTTTTAGAAGTGTCGCAAAATAATAGCATTAGGGTCGAAATTCAAAATATATTCTGAATCAAACCTTTATCTAAAAAATCCCTGAGCTATTAATTTTCAGCTTAACTGAGTCAATTCGATGGTCTTGCTTAGTCATGATTGTAAACGTATACGGACCAAAAACGACCGATTCGCCCTTCTTGGGCAGGTTTTCTGTCAAAGAAAGAATTAATCCTGACAATGTTTCAAAATCACCGTAAGGTAAATCCCATCCATATTTATCATTTAAATAATCTATTTCGTGACGGGCACTTAACAAATATTCATGATCTCCGGTCTTTTGTTCGATCAAATCATCATTGTCATACTCATCTTCAATCTCTCCAAAGATCTCTTCAATGATGTCTTCCATGGAAACAATTCCACTGGTTCCCCCAAATTCATCCACCACCAAAGCCAAACTTTTTCTTTCCTGAATAAATTGGATGAGCAGTTCATTGGCCAAGGCTGATTCTGGTGCGATGATAATAGGAGTAAGTATTTCCTCGATACTTTTCGGCTTTTTGAACAACTCCAGTTGATGACAATAACCAATCACATCGTCGATGGTTTCACGATAGACAATCACCTTGGAGTGACCGCTTTCTGCAAATACCTCTTTCAGCTCTTCTATGGTATCCTCAATTTCTACCGATACAATGTCTGTTCTAGGCACCATGCACTCTCTCACACGCACTGTTTTAAACTCCACCGCATTGTCGAAAATCTTGGTATCTATATCCACTTTCCCTTCTTCTTTTTCCTGGGTCAAATGATTTTGGATAAAGCTATTCAAATCCGTCACCGTAAAAACCGGTTTGTCTTCACTGTATTCCAGTCTCAATATCTTGGTAATGAAGAATCTGGAAAGCCCTACCACTGCCCAGACAATGGGATACATGATAAAATAGATTGCCAAAAAAGGCAAGGCAAAGAAAGTGAGCATGCTGTTTGGGTTCAGCATAAAAATGCTTTTGGGAAGGAACTCTGCCGTCACCAATACAATCAAGGTAGAAATCACCGTTTGCAATACCAAGACTAGTGCTTCATTGTTAAAGCCTTCTGGTAGCATCATATTTAAAGGATCCTCTAACAGGAATGCCATGAAAATACCATAGAGCACCAAAGAGACGGTATTCCCCATCAAGGTAGTTCCTATAAATTGTCCGGTATTGTTGACAAAGGTACTGAGTACTTTGCCTACCAAGGACCCTTGTTTTCGCTGAAGCTCAATCTGCAGCTTGTTGGAGGAAATAAAAGCGATTTCCATTCCCGAAAAAAATGCTGAAAAAAGCAGCGTGATAATCACGTATATCAAATAAGAAACATCCATGTTTAATGCTTTTTCCGCTTTTTAGTTTTTTGCTTTGGTTTTTGGGAGTCTTTTGGGTCGTTGGTCCTTCTATATTGAAACCAAAATAGTAAGGCTACGGCAAACATAAAAACTGGATAGGACACTTCTACGCCTTGGCTCAGACTTAGGTGAATTCCAATGATTGCGAATGCTAGCGCAAGGGATAAAATAAGGACGTCAGGTAATTTCAATCTAATATTTTTGGTAAATCTAATATATGGGGAATTTACATTCCATCCTCTTGGAACTCAATTCTACTGTCCATTGGGTTTTTGATGGAATATTTGGAAAAATTTTCATCCGCTTCTAATCCTGCCCCTTGGAGCAAGGTTTTTCCATCTCTAACGCTGACAAATTTTTCAGTATAAATCTTTTTTTGATTGGGGTTCCAAAAAATCTCTTCGGACTTCAAACTTTGGTCCTTTTCCAGATTATCAACTTGAACATCTCCTTCACCCTTATAAAGATTATCTTCTCTAAGGTAATATCCTCTGTCTGCCCGCATGGTGGTGGTTATATTTCCCGCTTTATCAAAAAAAGTAATGTCAATCCCTTCAGGAAATTCCAAATTTCCATTTTCGAACTCCAATTGCTTGGGAGCTTTGATTTCAGATCTGATAATGGCAGAATCACTGGAAACCAAATTGATATTAATGGAGGTATTCATCGGCCCATCATATACCTGCAAGGCAGCCGCATCCACATCTTCCCGGCAAGAGGAAAATGCCATGACACAAATAGAAAGTAAGACGAATAGGTGGCTAAACTTCACGGTACAAAGATAAATGAAAATTAAATGATAAGTAGTAAACGCAAAAAGGGCAGCTGAGTAGCTGCCCTTTTAAGAATATTAACTAAAATTAGTCTCTTGTAGCCAAGGTTACGGTTTCACCAATCCAACATCCAGTGTTGATAGTGCCGCCCACTTGTAAGCTTTCTGTAAACAATTCCTCTTTAGAAGGGAATCTAGCCTTGGCATTGGCCATTCCTGTATTGTCACCAGCTCTTTGATATGCATTGTAAGCAGCGATGTAGATAGAGTAATCTTTTGCACGGCTTTCTCCACCTTTACAATCGTTCATAGAACCCATGTACAAGTCACCGATCAATTTCCAAGCATCTTTAGACTTAGACTCATCCATTGCAGCAGCTTCTTTAGCAGCAGCTCTAGCAGCAGACTTTTGACCTTTAGCGCCATAAATCTTCGCCAACTCAAACTTCACTTCCGCTTTCTGAGCATCGTTCTCAGCCAAAGTCATGGCCTTCTCCAATACTGGCTCTGCTTTGTCGTAATCTTTCTCCTGTAGGTATCTCATCGCTCTTACTTGAGAAGTTGCGAAAGTAGGGTTATTGGTATCGATGATTTCCAAAGCCTGCAGGAACGCATCAGAAGAGAAACACTTGTATTGTACAGAATAGTTGAAGATCTGATTAGCCAATTTCTCATTAGAAGGATCAGCGGCCAATTTTGGACCCATAGTGTTTTCGATGAAATCACAATCAATCAATTCCATAGCAACCAACAATTGCTCCATATTACCTTTTTGGCTAGTTACATTCGAACCTTTTGCTGCTTCTGCATCCAAAATTGCATTTAGCTCATCATACATATTAAGGATTTCCTCACCTGTGTATGCTTTGTGGTATGCAAAGTTTCTATAGACCAAGTTAAAGTATGCAGGTACTAACTGATAGTTAATAGAACCATTTATTTCAAGTGCTTTCTCGAAATCTGCTACTGGAACTTTCAATTTTTCCTTGTCATCTTTATAATACTGATAGCCGTAATAAGCTTTGTTTTCAATCCACTTAGATTCATTGTCATACAATTCACCTCTTTTTTCGTAAAGTGCTATTACAGAATCCTGATACACTCTTTTTTGTGCCTCATCACTTACAGCACCAGCTGCACCATCATAAATTTTGGTCCCGTTGATGTATAAAGATTCATTTAGCTGAGGAACATTTACTAATAGCCAATGTAAAGGCTTAGTAGCTTCCACATACTGCTCTGACTTCATATAGTCAGTATATGCAGCATTCAATTCTCTTGCTTTGGCTTCTTGCGCAGGATCAGATGGCCAATTCCATCCATCTTGCGCTTGAACCACGCCAGCCATCAATACGGCTGCTAGACCTAATAGGGTTGATTTAATTTTCATGGTTATTATGCTTTATTCAAATACTCGTTTATAAAACCAACTATTATCATTAAGTGAAAATCCAAACGTGAAGTTCACATAATTTTCTTGGATCAGGCCATTATCGGTAGTGCCACGTTGTCCAACCTTCACAGCCAAATTCACCAATGATAATTGATTAACTGGAAATGAAGCTCCAAAGTTAATGCCAATATCATTGATATTTGTCTGGTTCAGATAGTAGGGAGTCTGCTGATATTCCAATCCGAATCGATAAGTAGTTCTTTTCAATGGACTGTCAATCGCTAGGTAATCGGGTACAATCCGAAATCCCAAACCAACTTTAATGGCCTCCCTCAAAGAAAGACTCTCTCCAAAAAAGGATTTAAACTTATTAAAATCCTGATATTGCCCCTCCAAACCGAGGGCGAATTTATTCATTTTTTCAAATGTTACCCCAAATCCGATGCGATTTGGAATGTATATACTGCCTTTTTCATCGTTGGCGATCAAATCACCATCTGAATCGGGATCGCTAGCTTCACCTAAAGCAGCCAATTTGGCAAAGGCTTTTCCACTAACATTCCCCAAATTCTGATAAATGGCACCAAAGTGTAAGTTATTCTTGTCAGAAAGCTTTGCAACGTAATGTGCACCCCCTTTGAAACCAATATCACTAACTGTTAATCTTTCATAATATTCAGTAGTGTTCCCCACTGGGTTGTCATTACCATTCAAAAGTGACAATTGATTGTTCCGAATGGTTGACCCAAAAAGATAAGAAACTTGCGCACCTAGGCTGAAATTTTTGGCAACTTTCACCCCAAAGCTCATGTAAGTCTCCGAAATACCTCCATCTCCCTGCACATAATTATAGGCTCTCAACTCAGCATTTTCTACCGCGCTCTCTACCTGAAGTCGGTAATTCACACTGGTGATTTGATTCAGCCCAAGTCCCATCGTCACTTTTCCAGATTTCAATGGAAGTGACATGGCTACATAGGAAAGACCTCCACCATCGACATCTGAAGATTCGGAGCTATTTCTCGCATTGAATTTCTTATAATTCAGTGCTGCCTGAAAATTAAATATGGTATTATAAGTAGTCAATGCCGGGTTGACGACATTGGCATTCCATCCAGTACCATAACTAACTCCAAGACCTCCCATACCCTGGTTCTGAGTTAATCCTGAATAATTAAATTCACCAATGCCCAAAGCACTGTACGTAGAAGCTGAAGACTGTGCTTGGGCTTCACTAAATAAGAAAAGGGTGCAGATTACACCCAGCAATTGCAATTTGATTTTACTCAACATTGTGGTTTAGAATACAATTCAATCCATGCAGGACTAAATTTTGGACTACAAATATGTGGTCTTTTGCTAATGATTCAAAAGATTGAGCGTCTCCACCGCAAACAAAGACCTTGATTTGGGGGAATTTTTGCTCATATTTTTGGATTTGGCCAAGAATTTCTGATTCAATCCCATACCAAATACCTATCTGCATACAACTGATGGTGTTGGTTCCTATAAAATCTTCCGGCTTTCCAGAAACTTCCACCAAGGGAAGTCGGGCTGTTAATGCATTCATTGCCTTGGCCCTCATCAACAACCCTGGACTGATGGCTCCGCCTCGATAAGTATTGGATTCATCTACCAGATCAAATGTCATACAACTTCCCATGTCTATTACCAGCACTGGGCCTGTTCCTGCCATTTGCCAACCTCCTACAGCAGCGGCCATCCTATCCAAACCCAGGGTAGCTGGACTACCGTACGCATTGCCAATAGGAAATTGAAGATTGTTGGATAAGTATTTAAATGGAAATGGAATTTGAATTTTAAGATCTTTCTCGGTCCACTTCACAGAACTTATCAAGCAATTTTGAAAAGAAAGACCTTTCCAATATTGCAAAGCAGTCGGCAAATCTATAAAAACTGATTCATTTACAAATTCAGTCCCCTTAAACAAGGCAGATTTGATTCTGGTATTGCCAATATCAATGATTAGATTGTCCATTCAGAAACAGGATAGACTGCAAATTAGGCATTAAAAAAAAGAGGGCTTTTCTACAGCAGCAAATTATCTTTGGATTGCTCCATACTTAACAAACTTTAACCCATGAGCAACGCGAACTACCACATAATAGGATTGATGTCAGGAACTTCAGGAGATGGTTTAGATGTCGCTTATTGCCATTTTGAAAAATCCGACCTTTGGCAATTTGAGATTCTGGAAGCGATCACCATCCCTTTTCCGGACCAATTGGGTGAACAACTCCAAAAAGCCCACCTATTGAATGCATTGGACCTTCACTATCTAGATGTAGCATTTGGAAAATGGATGGGTCAGGAAGTGAAGCAGTTCTGTTCTAAAAAACAAATTTCTCCAATCGCCATCTGTTCCCATGGTCACACCGTATTCCATCAACCACAAAAAGGATTGAGTTTACAAATTGGAAATGGATGGGCGCTGCATCAAGCTTCGGAAATGAAAGTGATCAATGATTTCAGAATGTTGGATGTGCAGCTTGGAGGCCAGGGAGCACCATTGGTTCCTATAGGTGACCAACTCCTTTTCCCACATTTGGACTTTTGCATCAACCTGGGTGGCATTTCCAATATCAGTATGCAATGGAAGGGAGAGCGAATAGCGTTCGATTGTAGTCCATTCAACCTCTTACTGAATCCCATTGCGGAAAAACTGGGTAGCCCTTATGATCGGGATGGGCAGTGGGCCCGTGAGGGACAAGTGGATGCAGAACTGTTGGAAAAACTCAACCAAGTTCCTTTTTATCAAAAAAAGGGGGCCAAATCCCTTGGTAGAGAGGATATGGACGAAGTTTTTTCTCCTATCATCCAATCAAGCAACGCTCCTGAAAAAGATAAATTAGCCACATTGACGGAGCATTATGCAATTCAAATCGCTCAAATCATTCAAGCCTACGCACTCCATGAAAAGCCTAAGGTTCTCCTCTCCGGAGGAGGTGCCTATCATACCTATTTTATAGAGCGGCTCCACCATCAGCTCCAAGGTAATTGGCAACAATTTGAAGCTTCCAACGAATTGATTGAGTTTAAAGAAGCATTGATTTTTGGATTTTTAGGAGTGCTTAGATTGAGGGGAGAATCAAATTGTCTGGCTTCTGTTACCCATGCGAGCAGAGATTCTTCCGGAGGAACAATCTTTGGCTGATTTGCTCCTCCACAAAATTTATGAGAGGGATTAAAATTTTATATTTTTGGGGCAGATATAAACCCAAAAATTAATGCACGACTTACTAAAGAAATTCGAAAACAAAAAAGCTGAAATTGTTTTTGAATGGAGCGACAATGAATCTGAGGCCGAAGGCTGGGTAGTCATCAACTCTTTAAGAGGGGGAGCTGCAGGAGGTGGAACCCGCATGCGTAAAGGACTAGACAAACGAGAAGTAGAATCTCTTGCCAAAACCATGGAGGTGAAATTCACTGTATCAGGCCCCGCAATTGGTGGAGCCAAATCAGGGATTAATTTCGACCCAAATGATCCTAGAAAAAACGAAGTGCTTCAGCGCTGGTATAAGGCTGTCATGCCGCTTTTGAAAAATTATTATGGAACCGGAGGTGATATGAATGTGGATGAAATCCATGAAGTGATCCCTATTACGGAAACTTATGGACTTTGGCATCCTCAGGAAGGAATCGTAAATGGTCACTTTCATGCCACAGAACCAGAAAAAATCAAAAAGATTGGACAGTTAAGGCAAGGCGTCTCCAAAGTATTGGAAGATCCTCATTATACGCCCAATGGACCCAAGAAATACACGGTAGCCGACATGATTACAGGATATGGTGTGGCAGAGGCCGTGCGGCATTATTATAAAATTTGGGGTGGTCAGATCAAAGGAAAGCGAGCTGTTATCCAAGGATGGGGAAATGTAGGCGCTGCAGCCGCATGTTTTTTGGCGGTGGAAGGAGTGAAGGTGGTAGGAATTATTGATAGAGATGGAGGAATCATCCGTGAAGAGGGGCTAAGCCTGGATGAAGTACGAGACCTCTTTATTGCTAGAGACGGAAACAAACTGGTAGCCAAGGATATGATTCCTTTTGAGAAAATCAATGAAAAGATCTGGGATATCAACAGTGAAATATTCATTCCAGCTGCGGCTTCCAGATTAGTGACCCAAAACCAAGTAGAACGCATGGTAAATGCAGGGTTGGAAGTAATTTCCTGCGGAGCAAATGTGCCATTCGCAGACCCTGAGATCTTCTTTGGGCCTATTGGAGTCTGGGCAGATAAGCGGATTTCAGTTCTTCCGGATTTTATTGCCAACTGTGGAATGGCCAGAGTCTTTGCCTATTTGATGAGCAAGAAAGCTGAAGTTACCGACCGGGCAATATTCAACGATGTAAGCAAGACCATTGAAAAAGCATTGAACAAAACTTTTCAGGAAAATCCGGAAAAGACCAATATAGCTCAAAGCTCCTTTAAAATAGCTCTAGCACAACTCGTATAAAAAATAGTAGGTAGAATCGCTAGCAAAGGTTAATTTTTGAATTATTCTTGCTAGCGGTTATTTCTCTATTGGGGTCTTTCACCCAAAATCAGTAGTTTAGCAAAACCCATTTTGGGAATTTAACCGCTGGAAAATATTTACATTTAACCGAAAAGATTACCCAGCAGACCCTATTAGCCAAATGAAGAATTTCATCTTAAGTTT
This sequence comes from Algoriphagus halophilus, assembly GCF_900129785.1. Lineage (NCBI taxonomy): Bacteria > Pseudomonadati > Bacteroidota > Cytophagia > Cytophagales > Cyclobacteriaceae > Algoriphagus > Algoriphagus halophilus. The sequence continues at coordinate 1,000,664 of NZ_FSRC01000002.1, read as the reverse complement.
CTCCATACTTTTCGGAATACTCTTTCTTAATGGCTTACAACCTCAGCTTGCCCTTGCTGAAGAACGTGAGACAAAAGAGACATTCTTAGCCCAAGCAGATCAAACTGATACCGAACACGCTACTGTTGAACATAACGATCAAGCCGATCATGGAGATGAGGAGCATCATGTGGCTCCAACTTGGTTAGTAATACCCTTTGTTGTTTTACTATTAATGATTGCCACTGGTCCATTATTTTATGAGCACTTTTGGCATAAAAATTACCCTAAAATAGCCATAGGTCTGGCCATTTTAGTCGTCTTCTATTACCTGTTTATACTCCAAAATGTTCATGCTCCTGTGCATGCACTGGCGGAATACATTCAGTTTATTGCCCTATTAGCCTCCCTTTACATTGCGTCTGGAGGTATTTTGATTGAAATAGATAAAAAAGCGACCCCATTTGCGAATGTTTCATTATTGCTGATAGGAGCTTTAATCTCCAATTTGATTGGAACCACTGGAGCTTCCATGTTGCTGATCAGACCTTTTATCCGCTTGAACAAAGGAAATATTCAAGCTTATCACATTATCTTCTTCATTTTCATGGTTAGTAATGTGGGAGGTTCTTTGACTCCAATTGGAGATCCTCCGTTGTTCCTAGGTTTCTTGAAAGGAATTCCTTTCTTCTGGACCTTGGAGCATAACTGGCCTGCATGGATTTTTGCTTTGGCCTTGCTTGCTATCGCTTTCTATTTCATTGACAAGAAATTGGGTAAAGCGGCAGATGATGAAATTGAACCAGAAGAAATCACCTATACCAACAAGTTTTCCTTGATCGGAATGAAAAACTTTGGTTGGTTATTTATCATCATTTGTTCTGTATTCCTGGATCCTAATGTAATTGAGGGAGTTCCTGCTATCGTCTATGATGGCCAGAAGTTTTCTTACCTAAGAGAGGTGATCATGCTTTCCGTGGCATTCCTTTCTTATCGATTTGCAGACAAGAGAGCGATCCAAGGAAATGAATTTAATTTCGAGCCCATCCGTGAAGTGGCCTTTATTTTCATCGGGATCTTTGGTACCATGATGCCGGCATTGGAATTAGTAGGAAACTTTGCCAAATCTCCAGAAGGAGCATCTTTAATTTCCCATAATACTTTGTATTGGGGTACGGGTACACTCTCAGGATTCCTGGACAATGCGCCTACTTATTTGAATTTCTTAGCCGCAGCTATGGCATCGAAGGGAGCGGATATCAACAATATTGATCAGGTGAGAGAATTCGCAGCCAATGGATTCCCCGATTCTGCTTTTGAGTTAATGGCCATTGCAGTCGCTTCTGTCTTCTTCGGAGCAATGACTTACATTGGGAATGGACCAAACTTTATGGTAAAATCCATTGCAGAGCAAAGCGGAATCAAGATGCCATCCTTCTTTGGCTACATCATTCGATTCTCCTTACCGGTTTTACTTCCAATCCTTATTTTGGTTTGGCTGGTGTTCTTTGCCTTTGTAGGCTAATAGTTTTGAACTTCTGAATGGCGAAAGCAATCAGTTAGATGGTCATTCACAAGACCAGTGGCTTGCATGTGTGCATAAATCGTAGTACTTCCTAAAAATTTAAAGCCCCGTTTCTTGAGATCCTTTGCCAACGCATCGGACTCAGGAGAGGTGGCAGGAGATGGATCTCCTTTTTTAAGTTCATTTTGAATGGGCTTTCCCCCCACAAATCCCCAGATATAGGCAGCAAAAGTTCCGAACTCTTTTTGGACTTCCATAAAGCGTTGGGCATTATTGATGGCCGCTCGGATCTTCATTCCATTTCTAATGATTCCTTTATTCGTAAGTAATTCCTGCACATATGATTCAGGGAATTCCGCCACTACTCGATAATCAAAATTGGCAAAGGCATCTTTATAGCCTTGTCGTTTTTTTAAAATGGTAGCCCAACTCAAGCCTGCCTGCGCACTTTCCAATACTAAAAATTCGAAGTGAGTTTGATCGTCCCACACAGGTTTTCCCCATTCTTCGTCATGATATGCAACATACTCTGGGAATCCCAAACACCAAGGACATCGGGGTTTTTGATCGTTCATATAAATTTTCTAAAAGTTTGAGAATAAAATTAAATGAGAATTGGGATAAAGTAACAGCATGTCTTACTTTTTCATTTCAATAAATTAAAAACGATGATCGCTACATCCTTCTTGGAAATTAGCGCAAAAGCTTACCGCCAAAATATTCGCTATATCCGATCGGAAATTGGTCCCAAAACCATTATTTCGGCAGTAGTAAAAGGAAACGCCTACGGACATGGCATCCCTCAAATGGTAGAAATTGCTGAAAAAGCTGGAATCCGACATTTCAGTACCTTCAGTTCTGATGAGGCTTGGGAAGTCTTTAGGCATTCCAAGAAAAAGTCTCAGATCATGATCCTGGGAATGCTATACCCCGAAGAGATGGGGGATCTGATTAAAGCTGGAATTAGTTTTTATGTTTACGATTTTCAAAGACTAGAACTGGCCATCAACCTCTCAAAGAAACTTGGAATCCCTGCTAAAATACATATTGAGTTGGAAACCGGGTTTCATCGTACAGGATTTGAATGGTCTTCCCGAGATCGATTATCCAAACTATTGCTTGCAGAATCTGACTCTTTAGAACTGGAGGGGCTTTGTACCCATTATGCTGGGGCAGAGAGCATCAGTAATTATGTTCGAGTAAAAAATCAAATTGAGGTCTACAATAAATTTAGAGAGTACTTCACACATAAAGGAGTTGTTTTCCATAAATACCATACCGCTTGCTCAGCGGCAACTTTGATTTTCCCTGAAACCATCATGGATATGGTGAGGATAGGGATTGCAGGATATGGATTCTGGCCTACAAAGGAAACGTTTTATGCCAAACTCAATTCCTTACCTAAGGCAAACAAAAATCCACTAAAGAGACTGATCACTTGGAAAAGTACGGTCATGAGCATCAAATCAGTAAAAATGGGGGAGTTTGTGGGGTATGGGAATAGCTTTATGGCTTTACATAACATGAGGCTGGCGATTGTTCCTGTAGGTTATGGGCATGGCTATAGTCGATTGCTGAGTAATCAGGGGCAGGTGTTGATCGGTGGGCAATATTGTCAGGTGGTGGGAACTGTCATGATGAATGCCATCGCGCTAAACATTACCAAGCTGAAAAATATAGAAGTAGGGGATGAGGTAGTATTGATTGGTAAGCAAAAGAACAAAGAAATCACAGTTGCTTCTTTTTCAGAATCTACGCAGCAGGTCAATTATGAAATGCTCACCCGATTGCCCAAGGATATTCCAAGGAAGATTATTCCTTAGTAAAAAATCACGGTTTTGTTTTTGAAGGCCAATACCTTTCTATCTAAATGGTATTTAATCGCCTTGGAGAGCACCACTTTCTCCACGTCCTGTCCTATTTGCACTAAATCAGGGATGGTGTTATGATGTCTTACTCTTGCCACCTCCTGCTCGATGATCGGTCCGGCATCCAATTCCTCTGTCACATAGTGAGCAGTGGCACCAATGATTTTTACCCCACGTTCATAAGCAGCATGGTAAGGTTTAGCCCCCACAAAGGCAGGTAAAAAAGAGTGGTGAATATTTATGATTCTATTTGGGAATTTTGAGATGAAGGTGGCTGAAATAATCTGCATGTACCTGGCCAATACCACAAAGTCTATATCATGCTTTTTCATCAACTCCAATTGCTGCTTTTCGGCTTCCATTTTTGTATCCCGACTTACTGGAATATAATAATAAGGAATACCAAAAGCCTCTACGACGGATTTTAACTCCTGATGATTAGATACCACCAATGGGATATCCACTTCCAACTGACCCGCATGATGCCTGGCCAAAATATCAAAAAGGCAATGGGATAATTTGCTGACAAAAATGGCCATTTTTGGCCTTGGAAAATTGAAATGAACGTTGAAATCCATTTTGAATTTCTGTCCTACTTCCTCCTCAAATTTTTGGGCGATTTCATCTTTTTGAAGAGAAAAGGAATCCAATTCCCAAGCGGCTCGCATAAAAAACAAACTCAATTCCTCATCTACATGCTGATCAATCTCCAAAATATTTCCATGGTATGCATAAAGAAACCTCGACACTTCTGCGACGATTCCTTTCTGATCAGGGCATTGAATAAGAAGAATTGCTTTGTTCATCGGGGTAATTTAATCATTCCAGATTTTCCATGCAGCTTCTGCCTGTAATTCAAGCATATCCTGTCCGTTTTTTGCTCTCCCTCCAGCTTGAATGCAAGCCTTCATCAAACTCGTCTCAGCAGGATTATATACTAAATCATACACCAGGATCTCGGGGCCCATTTGTTCTAATGGAATAGCAGGTATTCCTTCCACTTTTGGATACGTTCCAAGTGGAGTACAATTGACGATTAAAGGATGCGATTTTAAAATCTTGGGATCATTTTCCAGGTCTTGGTAGCTAATGGACTGGGAATCCTTAGTTCTGGATACGGAAAGAAAATTGATTCCCAAATCTTTTAAAGCCTGTTTTACTGCTTTTGAGGCGCCACCAGTTCCTAAAACTAACGCATTTGGTCTTGCATCCCCAATCCATAATTCTAAGGAATGTTTAAACCCGATGTAATCCGTATTATAACCAGTAAGTGTTTGATCCTTTATTTTGATACAATTGACCGCACCGATTTCTTCACAAGCTGAATCCAGCTGATCTAAAAATGGAATGACCTGCTGTTTGTAAGGGATAGTTACTGCCATTCCCTCCAGGGTAGGGTTTTCTTCTAAAACAGCTTTAAAATCCTCAATCTTTGGGATTTCATACAAATCAAACTGGCATCCCTCAATTCCTTCTTTTTCAAATTTTGCAGTGAAATACTTTTTTGAAAATGAATGACCCAAAGGATATCCTATCAATCCGAATTTTCTCATGATTTATTCAAAATGCTTGCTAACCTTTCAATTCCTATCACCAAAGCTATTCCAAAAAGGAAAGCCAGAACAGCATACATTAGCTGTGGATCCTGGTCTACTTGGTTCAAGTATTCCCCAGGCCATAGATTTTCCGTCAAAAATGGTTTTTCTTCCCCGCTAGAAGAAGTTCTGTATGCTGTCACATTCTTCCAAGGCCAAAGCTTATTCATGGAACCCAACATAAAGCCGGAGAGCAATCCGATTGTTACGGCATAATATCTCTTTAATAACCAGGAGATCACTCTACTAAAAGATAAAATCCCTACCAAACAGCCAAAGGCAAATACTCCTAGGGTTACTACATCGCGTTCAGAAACGGCATTTAAGATGGTCTCATATTTTCCTAAGATCAGCAGCAGAAAACTCCCACTGATTCCAGGTAAAATCATTGCACATATGGCAATAGAACCAGAAATAAAGGTAAACCAAATGGAGTCCGGAGAACTGACCGGAGGCAATTCTGTCACAAAATAGGCGATTATGGTACCGAGAATAATGGCCAAAACCACTCCAAAATGCCAGCGGTTGATCCCTTTCAGAATGACAAAAGCACTGATCAAGATCAATCCACAGAAAAAGGACCAAAGCGGCACCGGATGCTCATCCATCAAATAGGTAATGATTTTGGAGAGCGTAAAAATACTGGTCAATATTCCCAAAAACAGGCTTAATAAAAAAGTGCCATTGACGGCCTTATAAAAAGGCTTGAAATGAAACGATAGCAATAATTTCAAATTCTTCGTATTGAATGAGTTTATGCTATCCAGCAACTTGCTGTAGATACCCGTAATCAATGCGATGGAACCTCCGGAAACACCGGGTACGATATCTGCGGCACCCATCGCCATTCCTTTCAGGTAATTCAGGAAATATTTTTTGATTAGATCCATAGGTAAAAATAAAGGCTGACCGGAAGCAATACCGATCAGCCTCTAATGGTTTTGATCCACTTATAATTTAATTTCTCCTATAAAATGATCGAAGGTATCCCCACGCAACCCAAGACGGATTGTTTCTAATGGAATCACTTCAGTGGGGCTGATATTTCCAAGGTTAACATTGGTACCTAACAATTTGATAAACCAAACTTGTTGTGCTTTGATTGGAGCTTCCCAGATAATTCTTTCTTCTGGAATTTGAGTTAAAATCTCCTCTACCAACCCTTGTCTAACTTCACCGGAATCCCTGAACAAACCAACATTTCCTCCTTCTCTTGCTTCACCGATTACCTTCCAAGCACCTGCATCCAGTTCAGTCTGCATTTGTTCAATCCACTTATAGGGTGGAATGATCTTGGCGGCATCTTTCGAACCAACTTCTGATAATACCGTCACATCCTTAGCTAGCGTGGAAATGTATTCACATTTTCTATCGTGGTTTAAAGAGATAGACCCATCGGAAACCTCACAATATTCCAATCCATATTTATCCAACACTCTTCGGTAATCATCGAATTGATCCCTGACGATAAATGCTTCAAACAGAGTTCCTCCTAAATAAACCGGAATTCCTGCTTCTCGATAAACAGCAATCTTTTCAGAAAGATTTTTAGTCACATAGGAAGTTGCCCATCCTAGTTTGACGATGTCAACAAAATCGGAACAGCTATCGACAAAATCCTCTGTTGCTCTAAGGCTCAGACCTTTGTCCATGGCCATAGTAAATCCCGAGGTACGTGGCTTTTCAGTCCGTACAGGGATGTTCTTCAGCTCATAATTCATTGGCTAGGTTTTAATATGTTAAGTCTCAGGATTTTCTTCCCGATACTGGGCGATGATCTTGGACATAGCCTTTTGCTTTTCCAGCTCTGGCATTAATTCGTACAAGACCACGTGCCTATCGTAGGCCAAAGTTAATGCATTTTCCAAATATGAAAACGCTTCTTTGTAATTGGCTAGTTTGATTTGAAAAACAACCATACGATAATACAGCTCCGCTTCCTCAGGAAGTTCGTCAATTCCTTCACTGATCACGTCCACGGCTTCTTCAAATCTATTTTGATCAAAATAGATCAACGATAGGTTAATATAAGTCTCTAAAATACCGGGTTCCAGGTTGATAGCTTCTTCATAAGCCTCTGAACTGGCTTGTAAATTACCCAAGTTAAACTCTGCATCAGCCAGACCCACCCAGTAATTTGGACTTTGTTTATTCAAATTGAGCGCTTTCTTGAAGTAGTGAATCGCTTCAAAAAATTTCTCTTTTTTTAACATACACATGCCCAATCCAAACCAGGCATCGTCATACTCTTCATCCAACTTCGCTGCTTTTTTGAAATATTTAAAGGCCCCTTCAATATTTCCCAACTTTTCATAAGCAGCACCCATGTAGCAACAATTCTCCGCATTGGCACCTTCACAATTGATGGTATTTTGATAGGCTTCCAAAGCAAGTTCATATTGCTCTGTATTCATTAAGGCATTACCCAAATTGAAATAAGCCGAGGCAAAAGAATCATCGATAATGATGGCATAATCATAGGCTTTGATTGCTTCCTCAAATCTTCCGAGCCTGTTGTAAACCACACCTAAATTATACCAAGCTCCTGCACTATAGGGATCCTGATCAATAAACTCTTGGTAGAACTGAAGAATCTCATCAAAAGATCCTTCCTCTTCCGTGATCATTGCCAACTGGAAAAGTGCATCTTCATGATTGATTCGGTGCTTCACCGCTTCCTTGAAATAGTAAGATGCTTTTTTATTGTCACTGGTCGCTCTGTACAGATTTCCCAGCGAATAATAGACCTCTGCCTTATCTTCTGCCAAGGGCAGAAAATTTTCCAATAATTCAATACCGTATTGGGGGCTTCCTGCCAAAATATGCGCATTGGCTAAGGCTAAAAGGATATCCTCATTGTTAGGAGAAATATTGTTGATATTCTCTAATATGCTCAAGCCTTCTTCCAATTCATCATTGAATATCAAGCATTGCGCTTTTAACAATTTTATCTCTACTGAATAGGGGAATTTTTCCAAAGAGAACTCACTAGCCCTCAAGGCTTTAAGGAACTTTTGCTGATCAAAATAATATCGGATAATATCCTCTAATTCCTCCTCTTCAAAATACAATTCTAAATTGGATTTCAGGGAATTTTCAAACCGCTCTACCAGCTTTTTATCATTTTCCCACTCGTGATCGTGATCTCCTGTCATTAAGATGAGTTAAGTTTATTTAAGATACCAAATAAATTGTTCTCTCAAAATCTCAATTTGTTAATTTTTGTGTCAAAATCTAGAAATAATTCCTAAAACATTTCGACCATCTAAGAAGCAAACGATCGCTTCAAAAAATAAGTTTATTTCGCCCACAAAAAGGTCTCCTCGATCGGAGTATATTTAAAATGAAGGAGCTTTTCTATTTTATCATTTTTGAAGGTGATGTCCTGCTGGGAAATCATTGCCGTTTGTTTATTCAGTGGGTTTTTACTCAAGCGTAACATTCGGGCTATGCCCAGGAAGAACAAGCCTAATTTCAATAAAGAATTAGAAACCGGTTTAGTTGGGACCTTTTTACCAAATGCTTTCGCCATCTTTTCGAAAAACTCCCGGTATTTAATGGTCTCTTTGTTGAGAATAAACCGATCTCCCCAACAAGCCTTTTCATAAAGTTCCCTCATGATTTTCGAAGCATCTCTAACGTCCAGATAATTTATACTACCCACAGGATAGTAGCTCGAATTTCCTAAAACATGAGCATAAATAGAGGTACTGCTTCTCTCATCACTTATTTTCCCTAAAAGGATAGAAGGATTTACCACAATCAATTCCAGCCCTTCCTGCTCTCCTCTCCAAGCTTCTAACTCCCCAAGGTATTTGGAGGTACCATATTTAGTATTTAGAGGTGAATCCACCCACTTATGCTCCTCATCAATTACGCTTAATTCTGGATTTCTACCCAATGCAGACACAGAGCTTACGTGAATTAGTTTCTTAACACCCGCATTCAACATGCAATTCACCAAATTGGAAGTGCCTCGAACATTTACTTCAAACAGTTCTTCCTCATCCCCTGGAAGAAAAGAGACCATTCCTGCACAGTGAATTACCAGGTCCATCTCTTGAATTGCATCATCAATGGATCCCACATCTGAAATAGTGCCTTCATGCCAATGAATTGGAAAATTAACCCCATCCAATAATCGGGTAGAAGAGTTCTTTCTTTTGAAACCATGTATTTCTCCCAAAGAGGCAAACTCTTTGGCTACATAGCTTCCTAAAAGACCTGTGATTCCAGTGATAAAAATTTTCACTTGTATAGATTATAGACTTGAATTGAGAATTTCTATTTCCTTGATCTTTTGATAGGACTTTGACCTTGTCAAGGTCTCCAACATGTCTAGGTACCTTGGGTTATGGCAATCAGTCCCAAAAAATTTAACCAAGTTTCGCTCTAATAGCATTTCAGCAAAATCTTTTACTTGCTTGGAATAAAACCCAGTTAAAGAAAGAAGGTTTACTTGAAAACTGATTTGTCTATCTACCAAGTCTTCCAGAAGCTTTTTATCTGAAATTAAATATTGATATCTCTCAGGGTGGGCAAAAATAGGTTTGTACCCCGCCATTTCTAATTGAAAGAAAGTTTCCAGAAGCATTTGAGGCTTATTGATGAATCCTGTTTCCACCAATATATGATTGGGGCCAAAGGTTAGTAATTCCTCTCCGGATTTTACCTTTTCCAGGAATATCTCATCCATGTAATATTCAGCCGCAGCCTCAATTTCGATCTCTATCCCCTCATTTTTTACTGCTCTACGAACATCCTGAAGGCCCATGTTTATAATTTCTGGGGTATTCCGGTAGTATTCGGACATGATATGGGGCGTGGTGATGATCTTCCTGAGTCCAAAATCTGATAAGCGTTTGATCAGCCCCAAGGACTCCTCCATGGATTTAGAGCCATCATCAATCCCAGGAATCAGGTGGGAATGCATATCCACCTGCATCCAACTCAGGTCCAAATCTTCAAATACTACTTCCTTTTTTTTGAATAAATCAAAAATTCCCATTACAATCCTCCTTCGCTAGTTACTTTGAATTCCTCTAAACTTTGCCACTTTGTATCTTTCTCAGAAATAATCGGATCATTCACCATCCAATCAATCTGAAGACTTGGGTCATTCCATAGAATACCCCCTTCACTTTCCTTATCGTAATAATTGGAACACTTATAAACAAAAATCGCATCTTCCAATACTGAAAATCCATGTGCAAATCCTCTTGGAACATACAAAAGATTATGCTTTTCAGTGTCCATAATAGTAGAATAATAGGACCCGAATGTTTCGGAATCCTTCCTCAAATCCACGACCACATCCAAGACCTTCCCTTGAATTACCCTAACTAGTTTTGCTTGTGCAAATGGTTCCCGTTGGAAGTGTAATCCTCTTACTGTTCCTTTCTGTGAATAAGACTGATTATCCTGTACCCAAGTTTCAAAAACATGCTCTTTCTCTAACCAGTCTGCCCTGAATGATTCAAAGAAATAACCTCTTTGATCATTAAAAACCTTAGGAAATATTTCTAAGACACCAGGTAAACTGGTTTTACAAATCTCAGCCATGGGTGATGTACGTATACGGCAATTAATTAAATGGTAAAATAACCAAGCCAATACGGAGTATCCTAATCAATTCTAAGGAAATATCCCGAACTTTGCAGAATAATAAGAAGCATACAGCATAATTCTAAGTTTAGAGGAGAGAATTTGATAAAATGAAACTTAATCTACCTCAAATGCTTTTTAGTAGCATATAACAGAATCTCATGGGTAAATTTTCAAGAAAACTTCAAAAATTACACGATACCGCTCCAAAAGTGGATACAGCTGTATTGGTAACGATCATCCGACAAGGGGAGACAGAGCGGGAAACTGAAGAGCATTTGGATGAATTGGCATTTCTTACAGAAACCTTGGGAGCCAAAACAGTTTATCGCTTTACCCAAAAAATGGATAAGCCTGATATCCGCACATTTATAGGGTCAGGAAAACTGGAAGAAATACAATCATACGTAGAGCATTTTGAAGTGGACATGGTCATATTCGACGACGATCTTTCCCCTTCCCAAATGCGGAATTTGGAAAATGAGCTGAAAGTAAAAATCTATGATCGCTCCTTATTAATCCTCGATATATTTCTAAACAGAGCCCAAACAGCCCAAGCAAAGACCCAGGTTGAGCTGGCTCGTTTCCAATACTTACTTCCTCGTTTGACCAGAATGTGGACGCACTTGGAGCGTCAAAGAGGGGGAACCAGTACTCGTGGTGGTGCGGGTGAGAAAGAGATTGAAACAGATAAAAGAGACATTCGGAATAAAATCACCCTGCTGAAATCAAAACTCAGAGATATTGAAAAGCAAGGGATTACCCAACGAAAAGGTAGAAAAGGCATTGTAAGGGTTGCTTTGGTAGGATATACCAACGTGGGAAAAAGTACCTTGATGAACCTGATAACCAAAACTGATATTCTTGCAGAAAACAAGCTTTTTGCGACCGTGGACTCCACCGTCAGAAAAGTGGTTTTGGATAATATTCCATTCCTTTTATCAGATACGGTAGGTTTTATCCGAAAACTGCCTACTCACTTGATTGAGTCCTTCAAGTCTACCTTGGATGAAATCCGGGAGGCTGATTTATTGGTCCACGTAGTCGATATTTCTCATCCCAATTTTGAAGATCATATCAATGTTGTGACTGAAACTCTAAGAGAAATCAATGCTGGTGACAAGCCTATCCTGTTGGTGTTCAACAAAATTGATTTGGTAGAAACCATGCCCGATGAGGAAGGCATCATGAATATGAGTGAACTGGAATTGGAAGAAGCCAATTACTTGGATTTTCCTTCTTTGTCTGATGCCTATGAGAAAAAAACCGGTATCAAGCCTGTATTTATGGCCGCTACCTCTGGACTTCATGTGGAGGAATTCCGAGAATCTTTGGTTGCTGAGGTGAAGAAAGCCCATCGAAAAATTTACCCACATTACCTTGAAAATGAAATAGTGGACTGGGAAATGAAAGAAACCGATAATTCCTCTCAATGATGAATTACGATGGCAAATCTTTTCGCCCCATCAGCAATACAGAGAACGGGGAAACTTCTGAAGAAACCATTTTTCACTACAAGCAAGAAGGAAAAATTCTTTCCTGTGACTATTCTGGTGGAAAAATTATAAAAGGACATTTGATCGGGATTGTAAACGATGCCGGAGAAATTGATATGCGGTATCATCAGATCAATTCGCAAGGAGAACTGATGACAGGAGTCTGTACATCTGTTCCTGAGCTTCTGGAAAATGGAAAAATCCGCCTTCACGAAACCTGGCAATGGACTTCGGGAGACAGATCAAAAGGAAATTCAATTTTAGAGGAGATATAAAAAGGGCAAGTAATTTACTTGCCCTTTAATACTAAGAAACAGATTCAATCATAGCTTCTCTTAAATCCTTTGCCGCACCGACCATTTCAGTCAAGGCCTTTTTGGTTTCTTCCCAATGGCGGGTTTTTAATCCACAATCGGGATTTACCCATAAATTAGACACCGGAATTACCTCTTTGGCTTTTTCCATTAAATCCACCATTTCAGCCCTACTCGGTACTCTTGGCGAATGGATATCATAAACTCCTGGACCGATTTCGTTGGGATAATTAAATTGACCAAATGCATCTAACAGCTCCATTTGAGATCTAGAACACTCAATAGTAATCACATCGGCATCCATGTCCGCAATATTCTGGATGATATCATTGAACTCAGAATAACACATATGGGTATGAATCTGCGTTTCATCTTTAACTCCGCTAGCAGAGATTCTAAAAGCTCGAACAGCCCAATTTAAATATTCTTGCCAATCAGATTTACGAAGGGGAAGCCCCTCACGAATTGCGGGCTCATCTATTTGAATCACTTTGATCCCAGCTTTTTCCAAATCCACGACCTCATCCCGTATGGCCAATGCAATTTGGGTACATGTTTGGGATCTTGGCTGATCATTTCTGACAAAGCTCCATTGTAATATAGTTACTGGCCCCGTCAACATGCCCTTTACAAGCTTATCGGTAAGAGATTGGGCAAAAGCTGACCAGCGGACAGTCATTGCCGCAGGTCTGTGAACATCTCCATAAATGATCGGAGGTTTCACACAACGGCTACCATAACTTTGAACCCACCCATTTTTGGTAAAGGCAAAACCGGCTAACTGTTCACCAAAATATTCCACCATGTCATTTCGCTCAAATTCTCCATGAACCAATACATCCATCCCGATCGATTCCTGCCATACGATAGACTCCCGGGTTTCATCCTCCAAGAGTCTTTCATAATCCTCTCGGCTAAGATCTCCTTTTTTAAATCTCGCTCTCCAGGATCGGACCTCCTTGGTCTGAGGAAAAGATCCTATCGTGGTAGTGGGAAAAAGAGGAAGGTCTAAAGCTTTTTTCTGTATTCCCTGACGGATAGAAAAGGGGCTTTGGCGTTGATCATCCCTTGAGTTGATCGCTTTGACCCTACTTTTCACTTGTTCGTTGTGGATCAAAGTGGAAGTCTTTCTATTCTCAATAGCGCGCTGATTTTGCCCTAATTGTTCGAGTGCTTCCAAGGAGGGATCTTTCTCAGCCAGCTTTTTCAGGCATACTACTTCTTCGATTTTTTGCTTCGCAAACGCCAACCATTCTTTAATCTGGGGTGCAAGAGATTTTTCATTGGTTTCCAATGCTAAATCACAAGGTGAATGAATCAGAGAGCAAGAAGGAGCAACCCACACTCGATCTGAACCAATTTGATCCACCGCCTTTTGGATATAAAAAAGTGACTTCTGAAAATCATTCATCCAAATATTCCTACCATCTATGAGGCCTAAAGAAAGGTGCTTTTGCCCTCCGAGTTTTCCAGAATCCAAGATGTCGTGTAGCTGGGAAGGACATCTCACTAAGTCTAAATGAAGCGTATGAACTGGAAGTGAAAGTGCAGTTTCCAGATTTTCCCCAAAACAGTCAAAGTAATTGGCCAAAATGATTTTTAGGGAAGGAAAAACTTTTTTTATTTCTGAATAAGCAAAGTGAAGAGCTTTCTTCTCTTTCGCACCCAATTCGATCGCTAAAAATGGTTCATCAAATTGAACCCATTCTACATGGTTTGCATCCAACTTTTTTAGTATTTCCAGATACACTGGAAGAAGATTTTTGATTAAATCTATCCGATCAAATCCGGACTCTTTTTCTTTACCCAACAATAAATAAGAAACAGGACCTATCAATACCGGCTTGGTGGAAATTCCAGTATGTTTAGCTTCGTTATATTCCTGAATTGCCTTTGTAGAAAACAACTTGAACTGTTGGTCTTTTCTAAATTCGGGAACGATGTAATGATAATTGGTATCAAACCACTTGGTCATTTCCATAGCAGTGATATCCAACCCATTTTGTTGATACCCTCTGGCCATGGCAAAATACAAGTCCAGTTCATTATTCCCTTTTTGTAAAATCACCTCATGGTAACGATCTGGAATCGCTCCCACCATCAATGACATATCCAATACCTGATCGTAAAAGGAAAAATCATTGGAAGGAATCAAATCAATTCCTACCTCCTGCTGAAGTTTCCAGTTTTGTTTTCGGATGGACTCGCCGACACTTTGTAATTCATGTAACGTGATTTTGCCTGACCAATAAGACTCGCAGGCTTTTTTGAGTTCTCGGTTGCTACCAATTCGCGGGTAGCCAAGATTGTGCGTTTGCATCTCTTTTAACTTTTAATTTGAATAATGAGTTAAAAGCTCTTGTACTGAACCTCACAACACTTTGAAATTGAATGTTTTATCAAGAAGAATGCAGATTTTTCCTAAGGCATAGCCTATCTGGTCTGGAATGGACAGACAAATAGTTAAGCTCAGAAATAATGCATCAAACCCGACAAAAAGCTTCAAATCGCGAAAGCATTGTCTCTCCTACCTTCAGGTAGGTCGGAATAGGCAGGTCTCCTGACTTGTAACGGATTTCATCGTCCTTCCCGCCTCGATGGGGATCAAAACAGTGGACATGCAAGGATGAACTCCTTTGGTATGTTACTTACAGTTGCGCGACAGTTCGTGATTTTCACACGATTCCCTTTTCACCTCGATTTTCATCGAAGACCGCTTCCGGTTGATAAAGTATAGAACTAATTCAACTGTGAAAGTAATGAATTTTATCCAGGTATAACTAATCCCATTGTTTTTGATACTTGCTGAATTCCCAGTCTAGAAAAAAGAATTATACATCACTTGAAGTACCTATTCAATTATTGATCACAAAGATGTAATTTAAATCCAAACTTCAACTTCATGGCACTTCTAACAGACATCCTAATTGGCTTAATTGCAGCACTGCATCTCTATTTCTTATACTTCGAAATGTTCGCTTGGGATACCATTGGCCGCAAGACCTTTAAACAAATACCCCCCGAAGTATTCCCTAAAACCAAAGTATTAGCTGCTAACCAGGGTTTGTACAATGGATTTTTGGTAGCAGGGCTCATTTGGTCTTTATTGATTGAAGATCATCATTGGTCATTTTATATCGCAATTTTCTTCTTGAGCTGTGTGTTAATAGCGGGAATTTATGGAGCCTTGACTGCGAGCAAAAAAATCTTTTGGATTCAGGGTTTTCCTGCTTTGATCGCGTTGATTTTAATTCATTTAAAATGGTAAACTAACACTGAATAATTGAATACAAAAAAACCTTCGAGATCCTAAAGACTTCAAAGGTTTCAGTTCTAATTATATGAATAAAAGCTTATAAATCATCCTCTTCGAAATCGTCTGGATCCCCAGGCCCCATATCAAACATGGAGCTGAATAGGTCCTTGAATTTCAATCCGGTATCCAGCATTTTTTTACTCAATTGAGAATATTCTGCCAGTCCATGTAGGGCAAATTCCATAAAGAATTCCTTCTCTTTTTCCGGCAAATTTTTCACCATTCCAGTGACCACTTCTTCCAATCCCGGAACAGATTGTAATGCAGTCTTGTAATCCTTGTCGGATTGAGAAGCCAAAATATCCAGTTCATTTCCCTCTCCAAACCAAGCTAGTGGAATGACATATGGGTTTCCTTCTTTGGACTTTTTCTTTTGTTCTGGAGAAGGAAAGTAATTCACAAACTGCGAACGGATTGCTTTTCCAATCAAGCTATATGCTACAATTCCAGCACCTTCCTGTTCTCCTTCATACACCAACTCCACTTTACCTGTAATGGCTGGTATTACTCCTATCAAATCGGCAATTCGAACCATGGTATTGGATTCCCCATTCATATACATTCTCCTTTCCGCTGCTGAAATCAGATTTTCATAAGCAGAAATAGTCAATCGGGCAGAAACACCACTTTTCTCATCCACGTATTCTGAAGCTCTTGCTTCGATGGCAATTTGCTCAATCAAATCTTTCATCAATTCCGGCACCAAAATGTTTTCTACTGGCTTCCCTTTCAGATTCGCTTCTTGAGAAGTGATTCTTCTACCTATTTCAATAGACTTCGGATAATGGGTAATGATCTGACTTTCAATCCTGTCTTTTAAAGGAGTGACAATACTTCCTCGGTTGGTATAGTCCTCGGGATTTGCGGTAAAGACAAACTGGATATCCAAAGGCAATCTCAATTTGAAACCACGAATTTGAATGTCACCTTCCTGTAAAATATTGAACAAGGCTACCTGAATTCTTGCCTGTAAATCCGGTAATTCATTGATCACAAAAATGGAGCGATGGGAGCGAGGCACCAACCCATAATGAATGACACGTTCATCATTGTAGCTCAATTTCATAGTTGCTGCTTTGATGGGATCTACATCTCCAATCAAATCTGCCACCGACACATCGGGTGTAGCCAATTTCTCGGTATATCGATCATCTCGATGCCACCAAGCAACAGGTGTATCTTCACCCTTTTCTTCAATTTTCTCTTTTGCATAGGTACTCAAGGGTGCCATTGGATCATCATTCAATTCTGAACCAAAAACCACCGGAACATATTCATCCAATAGTTGAGTCATAATTCTGGCAATCCTAGTTTTCGCCTGTCCACGAAGACCCAATAAATTGATGTTGTGCCTGGATAAAATGGCGCGTTCTATATCTGGAATCACCGTATCCTCATATCCCCAGATTCCTTCAAAAACATTTTCTTTGGCTTTGATTTTTTGAATCAGATTGTCACGAAGTTCTTCTTTAATGGATTTGGGTTGGTATCCGGCCGCCTTAAGCTGACCTAATGTTTTTATTTGCTTGAGTTCTTTTCCAGTCAATTTTTGGTATTCCATGGTGATTAAAAGCGTTTGGTTCGGTTTCTTCTATAATCTTCAAAAATCAGGTCGCCCAGTCCTTTCAGACTGCTGTAATAGGCATTCCCGTTGTTTACTTTGGTAAATTCTTTGACAAATTCCTTCAGATATGGATCAGAAGCAATCATAAAGGTGGTTACTGGGATTTTTAGTTTCCTGCATTGAGCAGCCAATTTCAGCGTCTCACTAAGAATCTTACTGTCTATCCCAAAAGCGTTTTTATAGTATTTAATCCCCACTTTTAAACAGGTAGGCTTCCCATCGGTAATCATGAAAATCTGCTTGTTAGGGTTTTTTCTTCTTCGCAAGAGGTCCATGGCTAGCTCCAACCCTGCAACGGTATTGGTATGGTAAGGGCCCACTTGTAGATAAGGCAAATCCTTGATTTCTATTTGCCAGGCATCATTTCCAAAGACGATGATATCCAAAGTGTCTTTTGGATAACGGGTTTTGATCAATTCGGCCAATGCCATGGCGACTTTTTTGGCAGGAGTGATTCGGTCTTCTCCATATAAAATCATGGAATGGGAAATATCAATCATCAACACGGTCGAAGTTTGAGAACGGTATTCGTTTTCTACCACTTCCAAATCATCTTCTGTAAGCAGATAATCTCCTCCAAATCCGTGATTGGCCTGTGCATTTCTCAATGAATCGGTCAAGGCAATCTGATCCAAATTATCTCCGAATTCATAAGCTCGCCGATCAGTGCCACGTTCTTCACCTTGTCCAGAGTGAGTGGTTTTATGTTGCCCGGATTTTCCTCGCTTGAGTTTACCGAATATTTCTTCCAAGGCAGACTTTCGGATGGTTTGCTCTGCTTTTCCGGTAATTTTAATTTCTCCTTTTTGATTTTCCTCAGTCAGGTATCCTTTGCTTTTCAGATCGTCTATGAAGTCACCGATTCCATAATTGGGATTGGTCAGTTGATATCGATTATCCAAGTTGGTCAACCAACTCAACGCTTCAGCTACATCTCCACCCGTCATGGTAACCAGTTGCAAAAATATATTCAGCAGGTTATCGAAGGTGTTCTTCTCCGGATCCTGTGAGGGAACAAATTTCGTAAATCGGAATCCTTTCATAATTAGACTAATGTATCAAGATTCAAGAAACAAGACTTTAAGTTTAAAAAAACAACGAAACTCTTGTCAAAATTAACTAAGCCGGAAAGCCTTGAATTTCAATTTAGTGGAATTTTATTCTTTCCGACAGTAGAAGTAACAAACAGAATGGTATGGTAGTTTAATAAATAGAATAAAAACCTAAAAAAGATGAAAAACTATTTGCAAGTAGTAGGAATTGTGACGGGGATTTTGATAGTTTTCGTCACCTTGATCCAGTTAGAAGTAGCCTTACCTCTGATCTGGTTACTATTTATTTCTGGTCCAGCTTTAATACTCTGGATGTTTTGGGCTGTCTTGGCAGCTCCCGTAGAAATCAATGAAACTTTCGAAGAGCAATGGTATCAGGATAGGCCAGATTTATTGAAGGGTTAGTTTGATTGAAAAAAATTAACTCTCTTATCTTTACCCCATGACTCCTGCCGAGAAACATGCTTCCCTGATCAAATCCATCGCCAATCGGCTCGGCTTTGACTTTTGTGGGATAGCAAAAGCTGGTTTTTTAGAAGAGGAGGCTCCTAGATTGGAAGAGTGGCTGAGCCGGAATTACCAAGGTGAAATGGGCTATTTGGCTAATCACTTTGACAAGCGACTGGATCCAACCAAACTGGTAGAGGGTGCTAAAACAGTAGTTTCACTTGTTTATAATTACTATCCTGAAACCTCACTTCCCGAGTCTCCAGAATCCATTAAACTCGCAAAATATGCGTATGGAGAGGATTATCATTTTGTAATCAAAGACAAACTCAAAGACTTCCTGGAAATCCTCCGGAATGAAATAGGAGAAATCGAGGGACGGGCATTTGTGGATTCGGCGCCCGTCATGGAACGTCAATGGGCACAAAAAGCAGGCTTGGGTTGGATCGGTAAAAACAGCCTTTTGCTGAACAAAAAACAAGGAAGCTTTTTCTTCTTGGCCGAATTGATTATCGATCTGGAGGTTACCCCGGACACCCCGCTCACCAAGGATTACTGCGGAACTTGCACTGCCTGTATAGATGCTTGCCCTACTGATGCCATTGTTCAGCCCAGTGTAGTAGATGGATCACGATGCATTTCCTATTTGACCATCGAGCTAAAAGATGCTATTCCCAATGAGTTTAAGGGAAAAATGGACAACTGGGCTTTTGGTTGTGATATCTGCCAGGATGTATGCCCTTGGAATCGGTTTTCCAAACCCCATCAAGAATCCAAATTCAAACCTCATCCAGATTTGGAAGGATTTACAAATCAAGATTGGTTGGAACTTACCGACGAAACATTTAGAAAAGTCTTTAAAAAATCTGCGGTAAAGCGCACCAAATTTGCTGGACTAAAAAGAAATGTCGAATTTCTTCGGTCAAAAGAATAGTACTTATGAGTCCTAAAGCTCCAAATCTTAAATCCGTTCAAAAGCTTTTTAAACCCAAAAAGAAGAAAAGACCTAGTCATAAAATCGGGTTGCCTCCAGGCTCATTGGTATTTACTGGAGACAAGAAACAAGAGGAAGTATTCATCAATTTAATTACCTATGATGAGAATGAATTCTATGAGGAAAACATCAAACTCGATCAGCTTGATACTCATTTAAAACTTCAGAAAAAGGTAATCTGGATCGATATTATAGGGTTGCATGATGTGGAATTGCTTGAAAAAATAGGGAATCATTTCGGGATCCATAAACTGACTTTGGAAGATATTCTAAGTGTAGATCAGCGTCCCAAAATGGAGCTTTTTGAAGATTATATCTTTTCTACCTTAAAGATGATCCAATGCCCAAGTCCAGAATCACCTATCGTAGATGAGCAGGTAAGCTTTGTGCTACGTGAAAATGTATTGCTGACTTTTCAGGAGAAAAAAGGTGATGTTTTTCAATTTGTTAGAGATCGCTTGCAAGATCCCAAACGAGCCATCAGACAGCGTGGATCAGATTACTTGTTGTATGCCTTGCTAGATGCAGTAATTGATAATTACTTCATCGTGATGGAAAATGTAGGGGAGCGAATCGAAAATCTTGAATCCCAAGCGATGATCGATCCTGACACAGATACACTCAATTCACTTTACTTACAAAGAAGAGAAATGATGGATTTGAGAAGGTCTGTTTATCCCCTGCGTGAAGTGATTGGTTCCTTTGGTAAATATGCTGAGCATAAAATCTCCCCAGAAGTCCGTCCTTTTATTCGGGATTTGTATGAAAACACCATACAAGTCATTGAAACCATGGAAGTCTTTCGAGACATGTCTTCTGGAGTACTGGACTTGTATATGAACAGCCTCTCCAACCGGATGAACAATGTCATGAAAGTCCTCACGATCATCTCCACTATTTTTATCCCATTAAGTTTTGTGGCGGGAGTCTATGGGATGAATTTTGACAATATGCCCGAGTTACACTGGAAATATGGTTATTTCTTTGTGATTGGAGGAATGGGATTGGCCGTGATCGGCATGTTGTTTTTCTTCCGATGGAAGAAATGGCTCTAACTTATTGAAACTTTAAAATCACACGTTTTTCGCCATTCTTTAGCAATAATTGCCCTCCGGTTTGTTGGTAGTAGCGAACTGATTTCAAGGTTTCTAAAAACTTATTTTCAAAAGCCGAATTTTGACAAGCCATCATGGTGGCTCCAATATTTCCAAATTCCAACGTATTCTTTTTGTCAATTTCATAAGGACCAAAAATTCGATTACATCCACCGGATCCCGAAATCTCACTTCTCTCCGCATCAAAAATCAAATGCGCATCTTGGTTAGTTCCAGAAATCTGTACCGGAACTCCAGTCATTTCTACCAAGGTCCACTGCTTATCCTCCCACTTGGAATCAGGAAACGATTTGGAGCTACAAGCTGCTAGTATAAAAAAAGGAATTAAGTATAATATGTTTTTCATGATTGCTTTAAATGTTCAATTGAATAGGGCAGAAATGAAGCCAAACTTGAAAATCTGATTAAAATGCTTTTAAACTGATATCCATACTTTGAACGGAATGAGTCAGTGCTCCCATCGAGATAAAATCCACCCCACATTCGGCAACTGGCACCAAGGTATCCTCCGTAATTCCTCCTGAAGCTTCTGTTTTGAATTGATCTCCAATCATAGCAACAGCTTTTCTCATGGTTTCATAGTCCATATTGTCGAGCATAATGAAATCCACTCCACCCACTTCGATCACTTCAGCTACTTCTCCCAAATTTCTGGTTTCCACCTCAATTTTTAAATCCAGATCATGCTCTTTCAAATACGCTTTGGTCTGGGTAATCGCCGGTTTAATTCCCCCTGCAAAATCCACATGATTATCTTTAAGCATCACCATATCATATAAGGCAAAGCGATGATTCACTCCTCCACCAATATGCACGGCCCATTTTTCCATTAGCCTGAAATTTGGAGTGGTCTTCCTGGTATCCATCAACCGGGCTTTGGTATGTAGGATTTTCTCGGTGAGTCGATGGGTGATTGTCGCGATTCCAGACATGCGCTGCATGCAGTTTAGCACCAACCTCTCCGAGGATAATATGGAAGCGGAAGAGCCTTGAACAGTCAAGCCAATGTCTCCATATTGCACCGGATCTCCATCTTTAATCAGCAATTCTACCTTCAGAGATGGGTCATACATTTTGAAGATTTTCTCGGCAAGTTCTATTCCAGCGATAATTCCTTCGCCTTTGATCAGCAGTTGAGCTTTTCCTTGTTTTCCTTTCGGAATGGAGGCCAAAGAGGAATAATCTCCAGGTCCTATATCCTCTTGAAATGCAGATTTAATAAATGCTTGGACGGCCGATTCCGTCAGGTAGGCTGGTTTCATGTTCCAAAAATAGGCAATTTGAAAAGCTGGAAGTGAAATTTTTTTTGAAAATGAATTAACCTTTTACAAACTCCAGGCTATAAATTTTCAAATTTGAGTCCTGCTGAGAAACCTTGATAAAAACTTTGAAAGTTCCCTCACCACTTAAATAATCTCCAATAAAGGAGCTTAAACTTGGATTTGTCTCGCTACTATAGACGATGGTGAAGCCTTTAGAAGGGTTCTTTTTAAAAAAATCCCGAATAACTATTTCAGCTTGATTTCTGGAATAACTCCCTTGCTGCCCATTGACATTCAGAGAGATACTGGATTCAAAATACTTGGCAAGCTCGCCACTGGAATTGGTACTAATGGCCGTAATCACTGGGTCAATAGACAAATCCTCCTCCACTTCAAATGAAGCAGTATGAAAAATGAATAGTAATGAAAAGAATAGGTTCAATATGGCCATCGACCTATCTTGGCAAATACTAAGCCAAAAGTAGAATTTTTTGGCAGAGTTACTGGTTATTAAAAATGAATAGACAAATCCTGTCAGTAAAAGTTAAAGAGTCGGGATTGGGTCGAAAATTAATATATTTGCTCCATGGACAAGAAAGTACTTTTAATGATTTTGGATGGCTGGGGTATCGCCACCGACGCATCCGTATCTGCGATTGATAAAGCTAATACGCCGTTTGTTGATGGCTTGTACACGAAATACCCGCACGCAAAACTTGAAGCTTCAGGCCTTGCAGTAGGATTACCCGAAGGTCAAATGGGTAATTCAGAAGTAGGTCATATGAATATTGGTGCAGGAAGAGTAGTGTACCAAGACTTGGTAAAAATCAATCAGGCAGTAAAAAATGGGGATTTAAACACCCATCCTGTATTAGTCGAAGCTTTTGCAAAAGCCAAAGCTTCCAAGAAAAAAGCACATTTTATTGGACTAGTTTCAGATGGTGGAGTGCATGCACATATCGATCACTTGAAAGGGCTTTGCGATGCGGCTAAGTATAACGGAATGGAAGATGTATTCATCCATGCTTTTACCGATGGTAGAGACACAGATCCTAAAAGTGGAATCAAATTTTTAACTGATTTACAAGAACACTTGAACACTTCTACTGGACAGATAGCAAGTGTTATTGGGAGATACTACGCCATGGATCGTGACAACCGATGGGAAAGAGTCAAGCTCGCCTATGATGCCA
Organism: Algoriphagus halophilus; assembly: GCF_900129785.1. Classification (NCBI taxonomy): domain Bacteria; kingdom Pseudomonadati; phylum Bacteroidota; class Cytophagia; order Cytophagales; family Cyclobacteriaceae; genus Algoriphagus; species Algoriphagus halophilus. The sequence goes on along the minus strand of NZ_FSRC01000002.1, from coordinate 977,280 downwards.
TGGTCAAATCTGAAGGAGAAAAGTCCAAAGACATCTTAGCTTCTATTAAAAAGTCTTATGAAAACAATGTAACGGACGAGTTTATTAGACCAATTATCCACGTGGGAGCAGACGGCAAACCATTGGCTCACATCGCTCCAGGTGATTTGGTAATTTGCTTTAATTTCAGAACAGATAGAGGTAGAGAAATCACACAGGTTTTGACTCAAAAGGATTTTGAGGATTTCAACATGAAAAAACTCGATCTGGATTATGTGACCTTCACTAATTATGACAATACCTTCAAAGGTGTCAAAGTCCTTTTCGAAAAAGACAATCTAAACAACACCTTAGGTGAAGTATTGGAAGCGGCAGGAAAAAAACAGATCCGTATTGCGGAAACTGAAAAATATCCACACGTGACTTTCTTCTTCTCTGGAGGTAGAGAAGATGTTTTTGAAGGGGAGAGTAGATTGCTTTGCCCATCTCCAAAAGTAGCCACCTACGACCTTCAGCCTGAAATGAGTGCCTTTGAAATTGCGGCCAAAATCAATCCCGAATTGAACAAGAAAAGCGCAGACTTTATTTGCTTAAACTTTGCCAATGCCGATATGGTGGGTCATACGGGTGTGTTTGATGCAGCAGTGAAAGCTTGTGAGGCCGTAGATAAAAGTGCTGAAAGTGTAATCACCACTGCCTTGGATAACGGGTATACCATTATTGTCATTGCTGATCATGGAAACAGCGATATGATGATCAATGAAGATGGTACACCAAATACAGCTCACACTACTAATTTAGTCCCATTCATCATGGTAGACGGAAAAGATCAGATTCAGGTTAAGGATGGAAAACTAGGTGATTTAGCGCCTACCATTTTGAAGCTTATGGGAATTGACATTCCTAAAGATATGACTGGAGAAATCTTATTAGCATAATGAAATACAACATCAGTTTTATTGTACTACTATTTGTCTTTTTAACAGCCTGTAGTGGAGGGGGAAATAATGGCAATTCCTTAGAGGTATTGCCTTATTTCGACCTAAAAGGATACATGGAAGAAGCAATCAAAGGCTTGGAAGCAGCCGATGTAACAAAAATTTCAAGAATTAACGGAGAAGAATCACAGGTAGAAGTTAAATTAACAGAGGAGGAATGGAGAGAAGAATTGGATGTCTTTTTTGAATCAGACATCAACAAACCTTCTTTGATCACCGCCTATGATACAGAAGTAAAAAATGAATACCTGATTCATAATTTACTTCCCGATGCAAAAGGGGAGGTAAAGAATATCACGGTAAGTATCATTGACGATAAGGTACATTTATTAACTTTAAAAATTGCCAAGGAAAATATTTTCTATAGTTCTGTCACAAACGCAGAATTCTATATTTCCAAAGCCACCGAAAAAATTGATCATTATACCATAGAAACCACCCAAAAAATCTGGTTTCTAAAGCCCAATAATATCAAAATAATGGGTGCTTTAAGGTTCAAATAAAAAAAGGCTTTTGAGAATATACATCTCAAAGGCCTTTCTTTTTTCAAGGAAATTTATTGGTCAAACAATGGTGGTCTTTTTGCCTGCCAATCCGAATGGTTCTGTATAAAATCCCCTAACTGGACCAATTTCTCTTCTTCAAACAAATTTGCTAATAAGGTAATGGAAGTTGGGCTTCCTGAATCATTGAATCCATTAGGTAGGCAAAGTGCGGGATGCCCTGTTAGATTCGTAATTCTTAATTGTGGCCCTGCAAAGGATGGTGTAATGATGACATCATAGTCTTTCATTAATTCATGCATTTCCTCGATTAATACCGTTCTCTGGCGACTCAACTGAACATATTCCACTGCAGGAATAAACCTTGCTGCACGGAAGGAATTAGGCCAGGCTCCCTTATGCTGTGCAACCAATTGATCATCCCATCCATATCGGGTCAATTCATCAAAAGCAGCTGCCCCTTCCACCATTAACATCATGACAATGGGACCTGCCTCAATGGTGGTTTTCAATTCCAAAGGATGTAATTCCAGCCCTTCTTTTTTTAATAATTCCAATACATTGAGATCGTTTTGACTTACCCGGTCGCCTTCAAAATAAGGTTTGAAATAACCGATTTTCAGGTCCTTTATTGATTTTTTGGAATCGTAATTAAATGAGGCAGGAATAGTACTGGAATCTTGATCATCGGCGCCATTGATGATGGAAAGTACGATTCCGTCATCCAATGCCGATCTAGAAATCGGTCCAATTTTATCCATGGACCAACTCAAGGCCATCGCCCCATTTTTGCTGACTCTTCCATAGGTTGGTCTTAAACCAGTAACTCCATTTCTCGTGGAAGGGGAAACAATAGAACCCAGAGTCTCTGTTCCTATTGCGAAAGGTACCAAACCAGCACTAACAGCAGATGCAGATCCCGCCGAGGAACCACTGGATCCTTGATTCAAATTCCAAGGGTTTTTAGTCTTCCCTCCATACCAAACATCCCCCATTGCAAGGGCACCTAAGGTGAATTTACCCACCAAAACCCCTCCGGCATCGTTCAGTTTTTGAACAACTGTAGCAGTTTGGTCAATTACCTGATCTTTATAAGGCATGGCTCCCCAAGTGGTTTTGCTTCCTTTTACAGCAAGTAAATCCTTGATACCATAAGGAATTCCATGAAGAGGGCCCCTATAGTTTCCGGATTGAATTTCTTGATCCATTGCCCGAGCCTTCTCCAAAGCAGTTTCCTCCATTAAAGTGATCAAGCATTGAAGTGTATCTGAGTAAGTTTTGATTCTGTTCAGATAAATCTTCGTAAGGCGTTCACTACTGATTTTTCTAGATTTTATTAAAACTGCCAATTCATGAACAGGTAAATAGGCGATATCCGATTCCTTTTCAGGTAAATCGACAGATGCTGGAAGCCCCCAATCATAGGATTTTTGGGTCAAATCTGGACTGAAACCCTTGGGAAGCGGATTAAATACAAGGGCAGGTGCCACAGAATTATCCAGGTCTACTTTGCGTAAGGATTCATAATTGGATAGCTGATTCTTCAAATTAGAAATCATGCTATCTTTTTCTGATACGTTGAAGGAGAGTCCAATTAAATTAGAAGCCTCCTCAATACTTGCAGGAGTGATTTCACCAGCCCTTTTTCCTAAAGTAAAACCTAAAGCAAGACAGGTGCTTGCTCCTAGAATAAGCAGAAAACCTTTAGTTCGGATTCGATTATTAATTTTCATTGGATAGTTTTGTATAATATCAAGGTATTAATTCATTCAAGATCTTCAATAAACCAAAATAAATCAAACCACTCATGGATGAGCAAACTCCATTTCCTGTATTCCCCATGTACTTTAGAGGAATCCTGCTACTTACAGGAATGTATACCATCGCCTGGTCAGCATTCTTCAAATGGTTTGGACCTGATCTAATCAACTGGCTAGCGATGGGAACCAAAGGCATAGAAAATCTTCCTGCAAACTATTATGGGACTTTTGGAATCCTGGTGGGGATTATCATTTTCGTCAGCGCTTTTTATCCTGTAAGCTGGGTGTATTTGATTTTGGCTGGAATTACAGGCAAGCTCATTTTAGCAATTTGGTTTACGCTAGGCTTTCTTCCGGAAATTACTTGGAACAAACGAAGTGGATTTCATTTGATTGTCAATGAATTGCTTTGGCTCATTCCTTTGATTGTGATCTTCCTAAGAGGTTGTCAGGTAAAAAATTTCTTGGAGAAAAAGGAAAAAGGATAACACTTTTTCTCCAAATGAACGATTGGAGATGGATATCTCCTATATCTCTCCTACTCCATACTAATTAGATAGGAATAATCTGTTTAGGAATCTTCATGAACTTTCCTATTCATAAGACGAGTAACAAAAAAAAAGGACTCGTAAACGAGTCCTTTTTTGAATTTATTATGCCTATTAAAGGATAAGGATTAAAAGCAAAATGATGATGATGATTGCTCCTACTGAAAGAAAAATACCATTTTTTTCTGCTTTAGCTTCTGCTTTCATTTCCTTCAATTCAGTTCGAATATCTTTGATTTCGTCCTTACTCATAGACTTAAAGTCCATTGCTTTGATCTCATTCAATCTAGCTTTCATTTCTGCAGCTCTTATTTTCTGAGCCTCCGTTAACTCTGTTTTTCCTTTTTTCGATTCATTTTCAATGGCTGGTTCAGCATGAACGAATTGGATGGAAAGGAATAGGGCAAAAATTGCTAATAGCTTCTTCATAAAATAAATTGTTTAAGGTTAGGTACTGAAAATATCAATAAAGCCGCCAATTTTTGTCCCAGATAATATTGAACCAAAGTTTAGAAGCTTTTCAACATCTATTTTTCTTAACTTACAAAGACAAAACTTAAGCTTAATTCGAATCAAAATAATTTAATAATGCCTCAAAAACAAGCACACAAGCTTTTTTTACTGGACGCCATGGCACTGATCTACAGGGCCCATTTTGCATTCAGTAAAAATCCCAGAATCAATAGTAAAGGTTTGAACACAGGGGTGATGCTTGGCTTTACAAATACCCTACTTGAGGTTCTTGATAAGGAAAAACCTACCCACGTTGGGGTCGCCTTCGATACTCATGCCCCAACCTTCAGACATGAGCAATTTGAAGCCTATAAAGCAAACCGCCAGGAGCAACCAGAAGATATAGGTGTTGCGATTCCGTGGGTAAAAGAAATCGTAAAAGCATTTAATATCCCTATCCTTGAAATGGATGGATATGAAGCAGATGACATTATCGGAACCTTGGCAAAGCAAGCTGAAGCTGAAAAGTTCACGGTTTATATGATGACTCCTGACAAAGATTATGGTCAATTAGTAGATGAACATATATTTCTGTACAAACCAGCTTTTATGGGAAATGGCGTGGAAGTCATGGGACCAAAACAGATTTGCGAAAAATGGGACATCGAACGGGTGGATCAAGTTGTCGATATTTTAGGCTTGATGGGAGATGCTGTGGACAACATCCCAGGTATACCGGGGATAGGGCAGAAAACAGCCGTCAAACTTCTCAAGCAATATGGTTCTGTAGAAGAATTAATCAAGAATACAGATGACCTGAAAGGAAAGCAAAAAGAAAACGTAGTCAACTTTGCGCAGCAAGGCTTATTATCAAAAGAGCTCGCCACCATCAAAGTGGATGTACCAGTGGCATTTGTGGATGAAGAGTTACAATACGATGGCTTCGATGAGGAAAAACTAAGGGCTTTATTTTCGGAATTGGAATTCCGAACTCTTGCCAGTAGAATTTTCAAAGATGGATCTGGCAAGAAAGCCTCGATTAAGAAGAATGACCAATTGGGTTTATTTGGGGAAAGTCCAGCCGAATCGAGTAAGCCATCTATAGAATTTGAAGAAGAATCAGTCAACGCTGAGCCTGTTCAGGAAGCGGCTACCATTCATACTACTGCGCACCAATACCATAAAATTTCTGGAAAAGAAGCTATTCAAGAGCTGGTTTCATACCTCCTTCTTCAGGAGGAACTCTGCTTTGACACGGAAACTACTTCTGTCAATGCAATGGAAGCAGAGTTGGTTGGAATCTCATTTTCCTACCTGCCAGGAGAAGCCTATTATATTCCTTGCCCTGCTGATAGAACAGAAACCCTAGCCATTTTGGAGCTTTTAAAACCAGTTTTTGAAAATGAAAAAATTCAGAAAATTGGACAAAACGTAAAGTATGATCTTTTGGTCTTAAAAAATTATGAGATTGAAATCAAAGGAGGTCTTTACGATACCATGTTGGCTCATTATCTCATTGAACCAGAAGGAAAGCATTCTATGGACTGGCTTTCTGAACATTACTTGAATTACAAACCTGTATCCATCACTGAACTCATTGGTAAAAAGGGGAAAAATCAGGGAAATATGCGGGATGTAGATGAGGATGAAGTCACAGAATATGCTTCAGAAGATGCTGATATTACCCTACAACTCAAAGAAAAGCTAGATCCACTTTTAAAATCAAGTGATTTAGAAAAACTGTTTTATGAGGTCGAAAATCCTTTAATCCAGGTTCTTGCCGATATGGAGTTTGAGGGTGTCAGAATTGATACTAAAAGTTTGGCAGAAATGTCTTTGTTACTGGAAAAGGAAAGCAAGGAAATTGAAAATCGAGTGTATGAAATAGCCGGGGTACGATTCAATTTAGCTTCTCCAAAACAATTAGGAGATGTACTTTTTGAGAAACTCAAGCTGGACCCTAAAGCGAAAAAGACCAAAACCGGCCAATATGCTACTGGCGAGGAGGTACTGAGCAAATTGGCAAATGAACATGAAATTGCCCGTGCAATTTTGGATTTTAGGCAAATGGTCAAATTGAAGTCTACCTATGTGGATGCCTTGCCTACCATGATCAATTCCAAAACAGGAAAGATCCATACTACCTATAATCAATTTGTAGCAGCAACAGGAAGATTATCATCTATCAATCCAAATCTCCAAAATATTCCTATTCGTACCGAGCGAGGAAGAGAAATCCGAAAAGCATTTGTACCTCGAGACGAAAACCATATTCTTTTAGCAGCAGATTATTCACAAATAGAATTAAGGATTATGGCCGCTTTCTCAGGAGATGAATCCATGATCGAGGCTTTTAAAAACGGAAGAGATATTCATGCTACTACAGCAGCCAAAATTTTTCAAGTGCCATTAGAAGAAGTGACTTCAGATATGCGTAGAAAAGCCAAAACTGCCAATTTTGGGATCATATATGGCATTTCTGCATTTGGACTTTCTCAACGACTTTCTATTTCCCGAACTGAAGCCAAAGAAATCATCGATGCCTACTTTAAAGAGTTCCCTGCCGTCAAAGAATATATGGATGGAGCTATAGAAAAAGCCCGAAAAGATGAGTATGTGGAGACCATTTTGGGGCGTAGAAGATACCTGAGGGACATCAATAGCAGAAATGCCACCATGAGGGGTTTTGCTGAGCGAAATGCCATCAACGCACCGATACAGGGTTCTGCAGCTGATTTGATCAAAGTTGCCATGATTGATGTGCACCGTTGGATGAAAAAAGAAAAACTAAAGTCCAAAATGATCCTTCAGGTTCATGATGAATTGGTGTTTGACGCACATAAAGACGAAGTAGAGATCTTAAAGTCCCATGTACCGGGATTGATGTCAAACGCCATCAAAATGGCAGTTCCTGTAGAAGTAGAAGTAGGAACCGGAAACGATTGGCTGGAAGCCCATTAATTGATTTGAGATTTAGGATGTCAGAGGTATGGTTTAATTCTACTATTATCATTTACGGATACAATCTTCCTATCTATTTAAAATCTAATTGATCTTAAGCCATATCGTACCCTTCTTTCTAATTAAGTGTTTCGCATTTTCTAATATCTAATGGCCAAAATAAAAACCTCCTTTTTCTGTCAAAACTGTGGTGCCCAAAGTCCCAAGTGGTTAGGAAAATGCCCTGCCTGTGGTGAATGGAACACTTACGTAGAAGAAGTAATCCAAAAGGAAGAATCAGGTAAAGGGAATTGGAAACCTGCCGGATCTACCAACAAGAAAGCTAATACACCCAAGAAAATCCAAGAGGTAAACTATGAAGAAATGCCTCGGTATGTCACTGGAGATGCAGAATTGGACCGTGTGCTTGGAGGGGGAATCGTTCCAGGATCATTGGTATTGATTGGTGGAGAGCCCGGAATTGGTAAATCCACCTTAATGCTACAAATCGCATTAACCTTAGCAGGCAAAAAGATTTTGTATGTATCCGGAGAAGAAAGTGAAGCGCAGATCAAAATGAGGGCAGATCGGATGGAAGCCCATAATCCTGATTGTTATGTGCTTTCTGAAACCAACACCCAACATATTTTTCAACAAATCGAAGTCCTTAAGCCTGATTTGTTGGTCATAGACTCCATTCAAACTTTAAACTCTCAGTATGTTGAATCAGCGGCTGGATCCGTCTCCCAAGTCCGTGAATGTACAGCGGAGTTGATGAAATTTGCGAAGGAGACCGGAACTCCTGTATTCCTGATCGGACATATCACGAAAGATGGTTCAATAGCTGGTCCTAAAGTATTGGAACATATGGTTGATACAGTACTTCAATTTGAAGGCGATCGGCATATGAGCTATAGGATTCTTCGAACCAGCAAGAACCGATTTGGTTCCACCCATGAGTTGGGTATTTATGAAATGCGGGTAGAGGGTCTTCGTCCTGTAGCGAACCCTTCTGAAATCCTCTTGACGCAGCGTGAAGAGGTTTTGAATGGGGTTGCAATTGGAGCCATGATGGAGGGGAATCGACCTTTGCTGATAGAAATCCAATCCTTGGTCAGTCCTGCTACCTACGGAACTCCGCAACGAAGTAGTACTGGTCATGATGCAAAGCGCTTGAATATGCTATTGGCAGTATTGGAGAAAAGAGGAGGTATGAGGCTAGGGCAGCAAGATGTTTTTCTGAACGTTGCAGGGGGGCTTCGGGTAGATGATCCTGCTTTGGACTTAGCGGTTTGTGCAAGCTTAATTTCAAGTTATGAAGACACTCCAGTCTCCGAACATATTTGTTTCGCTGGGGAAGTGGGTTTAGGAGGAGAAATCCGGGCGGTACACCGGATCGAAAACCGAATTGCAGAAGCAGAAAAGCTGGGCTTCAAAAAAATCATTGTATCCAAATATGCAGTCAAAGGCCTAGATCTAAAAAAATATAAGATTGAGGTTTTGGCAGTCAGCAAACTGGAAGAAGTGTATCAGAAGATTTTTTGATTTAGGAAGTGAAATAAAGCACAAAACTTATTTCTAAATTGTTTTGAATTGAAAAAAACAATGAAGTAAAAACGCTCTATCCCTGAAAATTGCCCTATTTTCTATGGTTTGGACTTTAGGATTCCGTAAATTCAGAATCCATTTTAAATCCAACCTATGAAAAAGTTCATTTATTCTGTTTTTACCCTCTTGCTCACTGTAAATTTTTTGCAGGCGCAAGACCTATCCATCAAAGTCGGTGATGAGAATGTTTCCATGAAAATTGGCCAGACCCTGCAATTAGAAGCAGCGGTGGTAGATGCCTCTGGGAATAAAGTTGCCGATCGTGATTTTATTTTTTATTCCAGAAACCGAAGAGCCCTTTCTGTGGTGGATAGTACAGGAATGGCAACTGCTGTAAAACATGGCGAGTATGATGTCATTGTGATCAGCCCAGGGAACCCGCAATTAAGATCTAATATTAAGGTCACTATTGAACCAGCTGCCATATCAAAAGTGGATTTTGGAACCATTCCAGAGAAAATCTATTCCGGAATCACGGTTCCATTAGAATTGACTGTAACAGATGAAGCTGGATTTGAAAGACCTGAAAAAGTCATCACCTTGACATCCTCTGACGAAGACATTGTATCAGTAGCTCCTTTTACCAAATTGATTCCTAAAAAAGCTGGAAAGGCTCAAGTGACAGCAACGGTGGATGGAGTAAATGAAACCTTGGAAATCAATGTGATCGAGAACCCAATTGCTAAAATCCTTTTGAAATCCGATAAAGTAGAAGGACGATCTGGAGATGTATTTACTCTAAATGCATTGGCCTTAGATAAAGACGGTAATGAAATAAGTGACGCCCCCATCAATTATTCTTTTACTGGAGAATCTTTTGATGTATCTGCTGCCCCATCAGGTTTAATGACAAAAGAAGGAAAATTTGTGGCAGATGAACCAGGTTTATATGTATTGAATGCTACTTCTGGACCAGCAGCGGCATCTATTACCGTACAAGCCAATGAAAGAAACATCACACGAAAGATTGACTTAATCGGTCAAGGCTCGGTGAACAACAAGCATACTTCCGATTTGTGGGTATGGGAAGGAATAGATGGAAAAGATTATGCGGTAACAGGTACATGGGGAGCAGACGGAACAGCTTATTTTTGGGATGTAACAGATCCTGCAGGTATCCAATTGATAGATTCTGTAAAAGTGGATGCCCGTACTGTCAATGATGTAAAAGTATCAGAAGATGGAAAAGTGGCTGTAATATCCAGAGAAGGTGCCTCTAATAGGAAAAACGGATTGGTTATTATTGATGTAAGTAACCCAAGGGATGTCAGTATCATTTCTGAATTTTCGGAGAACCTAACAGGCGGGGTACACAATGTATTTATTTACAAAAATCATGTCTATGCGTTAAGCGCAGGTAGAAAATATTACTCTATCAACATTGAAGACCCTAGCAAACCTAGAATAGTGGGAGAATTTGAGTTAGATACCCCTGGTCATTCCATTCATGATGTTTGGGTGCATGATGGGATTGCCTATTCTTCCAATTGGTCCGATGGGGTACAATTAGTGGACGTTGGAAATGGTATTGCAGGAGGTACACCTTCTAACCCGGTACAATTTGCAAGCTATGCTTATCCAAGTGGATCCAATCATGCTGCTTTCCCTTACAAGGATGAAAAGACCGGAAAATTTTATGTAATACTGGGAGACGAAGAATTCCCATATGGTTTGGATCCTGACGGTCGTAAACCTGCAAGAGCAGCTGGCTTTCTTCACATTATTGATTTCACAGATCTAAAAAACCCAAAAGAGGTTGCTTGGTTCCAAGTTCCTTTTGCAGGATCCCACAACTTCTGGATTGAAGACGATATTTTATATGCAGCATTCTATAATGCTGGAGTAAGAGTGGTTGATCTTAGCGGTGAATTATTAGGTGATCTAAATCGTCAGGGAAGAGAAATCGCCTGGATTGTCCCAGAAGATCCAGATGGATACATTGCCAATGCGCCTTTTACCTGGGGAGCACAACCGCATAAGGGTCATATTTTCTACTCTGACTGGAACAGTGGATTATGGTCTGCGAAACTACAGCCGGTAGTTCCAAAAAATGCTACCATTGAGAACAAATAATTGACAAGTCATTTATGAGCAAGATTCTAAAATCAGTCTTCAATAAAGCTTTCCTATTCACAATAGCCTCAGGGTTATTCAGTCTGGTAGCTCAGGCTCAAGACTATTATATCTATGTCACAGCAGAATCTGAGGATGAGGTGGCTTTGGTAAAATTTGATGGAGAAAATGCCACTATTGAAGAGACGATTCCCGTAGGAGTTTGGCCAGCCGAAATAGAAGGCCCTCATGGAATAAATGTTAGCCCGGATGGTAAATATTGGTATTTGTCGCTTGCCCATGGCAATCCTTATGGCACTTTGTACAAATACTCTACTGCTACCAATGAGGTCGTTGACACCGTGATGCTTGGCTTATTCCCTGCCTCACTTCAAGTATCCAAAGCAACAGGGCTTTTGTATTGCGTGAATTTTAACCTACATGGTGATATGGTTCCTAGTACCGTTTCCGTCGTAGACCCCGAGGAGATGATTGAAATTGAAAAAATTGAAACGGGTGTAATGCCTCATGGCTCTAGAATCTCTGCTGACGGCATGTATCATTATTCGGTGGGAATGATGTCTGGTGAATTATTTGAGATTTCAACAACCAAATTGAAAGTAAATAGAAAATTAAATCTTGATGGAGTAGAAGAGGAACAGCCTGCCATGGGAGGAATGGACCACAGCATGATGGATCACTCAAAAATGGGGCATACATCGATGAGTACTCCGATGTATCATAGTGCTACGAAGCCCACTTGGGCAATGCCTCATCCTACAAATGGGAAAGTGTATGTTGCGGGTAACGGGTCCGATGAAATTCTGGAAGTAGATCTAGAAAAGTGGGAAATCACAGACAGATTCAAAACTGGAAAAGCACCCTATAATCTGGACATTTCTCCAGATGGGAAGTATTTGGTAGCCACCTACAAAGGAAGTGGTGAAACTGGGATTTGGGATTTAAAAAAGAAGAAAGAACTTCCTCGTGTCAAAAATACGAGGATGGTTTCCCATGGTGTAAGCATTTCTCCTGATAGCAAATATGCTTTTATTTCTGTGGAAGGGATCGGCGGTGAGCCGGGGACCATGGATGTGATCGATATCAAAAATGCCAAAAAAGTGGCTTCAGTAGATATGGGAAAACAAGCAGGTGGTATTATCTTTTGGAAAATGGAATAAAAGGATTGTTGAACCTGATTTTCAAAAGAAGTAATGCTTTGAAAACGAAAGCTTCAACTCATTTTTAAAGGATCAAATTTTATGAATACTAATAATTAACTTCTACTATTAACTGATATTTTAGTTCGTAACAAAAAAGGAAGACTCCAAATTGGTTTCTTCCTTTTTTATTGGAGATCTATCACCTTATAATCAATCTCTAAAAACTTATCCACATAATCATCCCAATACATTTTTAAAAACAGGGAATGATGCGGATGGTCATTGTAAGCATCATAAGCTTCTTGGCTTTCAAACTCCATTTTTAAGCCATATTCATACTCATTTTTAGGACTGGTTTCATCCAATACCAGAAAATTCTTTACAACTGAGATGGTGGATAATTTTGAAGCTGCATTCAAAAATATCTTTTCTTCAGAAGAACCCTTGGGGTATTTTAACTTAAAAAAAACACTGTGATTGATCATAGTAAAAGAATTTAAAATGAAAAGTGTGGCAATAATGATACACAGAAAATAAATACTAAGGCCATTATCCTATAAAATTAATTTTTCATTCTAAAAAGAATAGTCTATTTTGTCATAAAGAAACAATATAAAATTAATTTTCATTTCGCAATACAACTTCCATTATGACCCTAAAATTACTACGTAAAGCGGGCTTCTTCTCACTGATTGCGCTATTTTCTTTTGAGATTTCAGCTCAAACTGAAAAGAAAATGCCTCCAATAATCGATGTGCATGTGCATGCTTCAAAAGTAAACCCTGCATTCGCATCTGATCTCTGTCCCTGGTTCCTTACCTCCATGCCTGGAAGTGGGCCCAATCAACCAGCCCCCTCTTTTTTAAATAATGATTGCGTGGATCCATTGAAAGCTGCAAAATCTGATCAGGAAATGCAAGATGCCATTATATCTGCTACTGAACGGCTAAATGTCACGATGGTTGTCAGTGGAGATGCGGAAATTATCCATAATTGGTATAATGCAGCTCCTGACCGTATTATTCCTTCTATTGGAATTGGGCAGAATATGAGTGTGGAAGCATTCAGGGATTCCTTGTCTGGCGGTTTTTATAAAGTCATGGGAGAGATTGCTCCTCAATACCAAGGTAAATCCCCGAGTGACATGTCTTTGGATGAATATTTTGGAGTAGCGGAAGAACTGGGTATTCCTGTAGGTATCCATATGGGAACTGGTGGAAATGGAATGGCAAATATCACAAGCCCCTCTTATAGAGCCTCTATGGGAAATCCCTTCTTATTGGAAGACATGCTCGCAAGACATCCCAAATTAAAAATCTGGGTCATGCATGCAGGATACCCTATGATCGATGAAATGATCGCTTTGATGGGGGCCAATGCCTATGTTTATGTGGATTTGGCTGGTTTAATCTGGAGCTATCCTCAAGATGAGATTCATGACTATTTGAAGAGATTGGTTCAAGCAGGTTTTGGAAAACGAATTTTGTACGGAACAGACCTGATGATTTGGCCCAAGCTGTTGGAAACATCCATTGGCTTAATCCAAAATGCTACCTATCTATCCTATGATCAAAAACGGGATATTTTCTTCAACAATGCGGTCAGGTTCTTCAATTTAGATGCCTCAAAATTTGAATAACCATAGAAAACATTAGAAGTAAAGGAGTGGACCAAGTTCACTCCTTTACTTTTTTTATAGAGAGAATTGAAAGTATGCTTCATTTGAAAGCATAACTATCTCATTTTCAATTGACAATTTGCTCTTTTTTGTGGATATTCCTTATAGCTTTTTTGATTTCAATTGGCATCTAACTAATTAATCTCAATTTTTAGATAATTGCGAGCCATAATTTTTAGTATGAACAAAAGACCTCGAAATAAGCATTAAAGCGAAATCTGAATCCATTGATTCGATTTTTCACCTAATTCTTAGAATGATGAAACAGAAAATTACCTATGCTGGAATAAATCGTGTGGTGGAAAATGACGATGATATGAATTCCTTGTTGGATATTTCCATTGCTAATCAAATTACCCATTTGCATGAATGTGGAGGGCATGGAAGATGCACCACCTGTAGAGTCAGGATCCTGGAAGGAATCAATAACTTAAATCCTAAAAACCAGCTCGAACAGGAAACCTCTTACGCAAGAAAATGGGACCCTTCAATCCGACTTGCCTGCCAATCCTACCCAAAAGGTGACGTAACCTTACAACGCTTGATCTGGTCTATGGGTGAAGTGAATCAATTGCAAAAAGAGCTCTCTCCCATAGGAAAAGCAGAAGAAAGACCCATTGCGATCCTTTTTTGTGATTTAAGAAATTATACCAATCTCTCTTCCAATAACCTGAATTACGACATCGCTTTCTTGCTCAATAAGTTTTATACGGCATTAGGTGACCCAATTCTGATGAATAACGGAATCATATACCAATATGTAGGAGATGAAATAATTGGAGTTTTTGGAACCACCGGAGGCACAAGGGATAAAATTTGTAAAGATGCCATCCGAGCCGGTTTGGGGATGCACTATGCCTTGACACATCTTAATAACACTGAATTAAAGGATTTGGACATCAAATTAGATTCTGGTATAGGAATCAATTTTGGTAAAGCCTATATAGGACATTTGGGACATCCTACCCATAAGCAATTTTCAGTCATTGGTGACCCTGTCAATGTAGCTAGTAGAATTCAGGAACAAACGAAAGTTACCCAATCCAAAATCCTCATTTCTAAAACAGTCTATAATAGTATTCCCAAAGACACGCTTGAAATTGGGGAAACGTACGTGAAAGAGCTAAAAGGGAAAGAAGAACCTGCCGAATTGTTTGAATTATTGGGATTTAAGGAAATGGATATGCAATTAGAACTTCAAGCCTCTCTTCCTATCATGATGGAAAACCCTGAAGAGTTTGCCTCCATATTCTATGAAAAAGTTTTTGAAATCGACCCAGAAGCCAAAAGTCTTTTCAGAAATAATATGACCGATCAAGGTCGTCTCTTGACCCATATGTTAGGTGGCATCATATATTCCCTATCCCGTCCAGAACACTTGGTCACAGGCTTGCAGCGATTGGGTGAGAATCATGTAAAATATGGAGTGCAGGCGACACATTACCCTGTTGTAAAGGAAGCTATGCTTTATACCATCAATAAGACCTTAGGAGAAAGCAATACTGAAAAATGTATGACGGCTTGGAATTCAGCCCTAGATTTCGTCATGGAGGTCATGAAAGGAAAAGAAACCCCGTCTTAATGGGAATTTGCAGGACAGCAAAGGATACCCTTTGACCAATAAATGGAATAATTTGAAATTCGATTCGTCCCAGTTCTGGCATGAATTTGTTATTATTACCAAGATGAAAATTCTCAATCCCCTTCTTTTATTCTTAATTTTAAGTACTCAGGTCGCTTTTACCCAGACAGCTGTAAATGAGGATTATTGGCCTGATGGTTCGAAAATTTCTCCCTGGTTTCATGATTATACTAAACTAGAATTAAAGGATTTAGGGAAACAATATCGGATCACTTCCCATGGAGTATTAGCAGATAGCACACTCCTTCAAACCCAAAAAATTCAGCGAATTATTGACGAGGCAAGTCAATCAGGAGGGGGAGTTATTATCATTCCAAAAGGAACATTTTTAAGCGGCGCTATATTTTTCAAGCCCAACACACGCTTACATCTAGAAGAAGGAGCCGTATTGAAAGGTTCTGACGACATTGCCAATTATCCAAAAATCCCATCCCGCATGGAAGGACAAAATCTAGACTATTTCGCTGCATTGGTGAATGCTTATGAGGTAGATGGATTCTCCATTACAGGTAAAGGAACCATAAATGGTAACGGGTTGAACTTTTGGAAAGCATTCTGGAAAAGAAGAGAGGAAGACCCTAATTGCACCAATTTGGAAGTTTCCAGGCCTAGATTAGTATTTATTTGGAAAAGTAATGACGTCCAGTTACAGGATGTGAAATTGATCAATGCAGGTTTTTGGAGTAGTCATTATTACCAATGCAACAATATTAAAATCTTAGACCTCACCATTACCTCTCCTCATGAACCCATCAAAGCGCCAAGTACGGATGCCATAGACTTAGATGTAGTTAATAATGTTCTTATCAAAGGCTGCTACCTCGCCGTAAATGACGATGCCATTGCCTTAAAAGGTGGAAAAGGGCCTTGGGCGGATGAAGACCCAAACAATGGAGAAAACACCCACATTATAATCGAGGATAGCGAATTCGGCTTTTGCCATTCCGCCCTCACCAATGGAAGTGAATCCATTCATAATAAGAATGTGATCATGAGGAATATAAAAATTCAGGATGCCCGAAGGCTTTTATGGTTAAAAATGCGTCCAGACACCCCTCAACACTATGAATTCATTACAGTAGAGAATATTACCGGGCAGGCATACAGCATGATTTATGTGAAGCCATGGACTCAATTTTTCGATCTAAAGGGAAGAAAAGAAGTTCCAAAATCATTTTCGGACCATATTACCATGAAAAACATCAACTTGGAATGCGATATCTTTTTTGATGTGGCGATTACAGAACATGATCGACTAGCCGAATTTAAATTTGAGAATCTTAAAATCAAGGCAAAAAATGACACCTTCGATCCAAGCATCGTCTCCGGGTTTGACTTAAAAAATGTGCGCGTAAATGGAAAAGCATTAGATTAAATTCTTGCCACACCTTCCATTAACTCCTGTTTACCAATCGATGGATAAAGTCCATTTTAGCTTTTACTATTGGGCTAATCACGAAAGGGTACATATCGGGCATCCCCATGGATCGGTTTAGACTATTGATTGCAAAAGAGATGGGACCCCAGTCTTTTAAAATTTTCTCAAAATCCGTACACTCATAGGGGTCAAAACCTATAGACCCATTTAAAGTATTCTCGTAGAGTTTTGGCTCCACTTTCATCCCAAAATAATAAGAGGTCTCTGCCATATCCATGATATGAAGATAATGGGCCCATGTCTCCGCCCAATCCTCCCATGGATGAGATGTAGCATATTGACTTATAAAGTTTTGCTGCCAGTTGACGAGAGGGCCATTCACATAGTAGCTATTTAAGGAGTCTGCATAATTCACTCGTTCATCCCCAAAGATGTTTCTAAATTCCTGGAGTGTAGTAGGATTATTAAATACCAAACGATCCCAAAAATAATGACCTACCTCGTGCCTAAAATGTCCTATCAAAGTTCGATAAGGTTCTTCGAACTCTTTCTTCATTTGCTCTCGATGGACAGCATCTGCTTCAGAAAGTAGAATAGTAATCACCCCATTATCATGTCCTGTCATCGCCTTTTCACCAATTCCATAGTGGTTGTTAATAAAGTCAAAAGTTAGACCATTGGTGTCTTCCGTTTTAGATTGTGGATTCAACCCTAACCTAACCAATTGATAAATGAGCCTATGTTTTGCGATTTCAAGTTTCTGCCACTTTTTGAAATTTTCTGCATCCGATAAATCTGGAATGGTTCTATTGAGTTTGCAGGCATCACAAAAATCTTCCTGATCACTTACAGGAATCAGCCAATTACAAACTCCAAATTCTTTGTTTCTACAAAATTTAAATTCAGAATTATCTCCATCAGATTTCAACGAGTTCAATCCGTTTTCGAATGTTTTCAGATCCAACAAAGAAGTGGAGAATCCGGCCAAATGTCCACATTTCTCGCAGCTTTGATTTTCAAAATAAAGCGGTTGAAAACACTTCTCACATTCGAATATCTTCATCTAGTCTCCTTTTTCTTTAAAGCTTGTCCTGAATATAAATCCTTTAGGTTCGGATTAGTTCAAATATGCAATATCAAATAGTAAACCCTTACTACAAATAACCCCTTAAGTCACTATTTTTTCTATTAATTCTACAATTACAGGGCGAAAACTTACTTGATTTTAAAATTATTTATTTAATTTCCTTAAGTCAGTTAACATCTTACCTATTTTTTATATGAAAAAGCTTATAGCAGAATTTATCGGTACCCTTTGGCTAGTTCTTGGGGGCTGTGGCAGTGCCGTTTTGGCGGCTGGTTTCCCTGAACTGGGAATAGGTTTTTTAGGAGTAGCATTGGCATTTGGACTCACTGTCCTGACCATGGCTTATGCGATTGGACATATCAGTGGCTGTCATTTAAACCCAGCAGTCTCCATTGGTTTATGGGCGGGAGGTAGATTTGAGGGCAAGGATTTACTTCCTTACATTATCGCTCAAGTCTTAGGAGGCTTATGCGGTGCCGCTATTTTATATGCCATCGCTACAGGAAAGGCAGGTGTGGAATTAGGAGGGTTTGCTTCAAATGGATATGGAGAAGCTTCTCCAGGAGGTTATTCGATGGGCTCTGCTTTGATTACTGAGATAGTCATGACTTACTTTTTCCTAATCGTGATTTTGGGGGCTACTCACGGAAAAGCCCCTGCTGGATTTGGTGGTATCGCAATAGGATTGGCTTTAGTTCTGATTCATTTGATTTCTATACCTGTTACCAACACTTCTGTCAATCCAGCCAGGAGTACGAGCCAAGCAATCTTTGCTGGAGGCATCTTTTTAAAACAATTATGGCTATTTTGGGTTGCTCCTGTATTAGGGGCATTTTTAGCAGGAATTACCTATAAATTTCTCTCTTCATCTGAATAATTCAAGTAAAATTTAAATATTTGTAGACTATTTTATATTATCCTTAAATGTAAAGAACATGAAGTATTTCAAAATTCTTACGCTAGTACTTTTCTTTGGACTGGCAGCATCTCTTGAAAGTAACGCTCAAGAACTAGGTATTCGCTTCGGTCAATTTGGAGGTAACAATGTGGCCATTGATGGAGTATTCTCCCTTGGTGAATTTAGCCGTGTCCATGGTGATGTAAGTTTCGGTTCGGGTGTTGGAATTGATCTATTGTGGAACCCCATTTACAGACCAGTGAGTACCAGTGATTTCAATTGGTATTTAGGTGTAGGTCCTTCTTTGTACATCGATGATCCATTCTCTTTAGGGGTGGCTGGTGAAATAGGAATTGAATATGCTTTCGAAGACGTTCCAATTGTGATAGGTGCAGACTGGAGACCAACGTTTAGGATCATTGAAGACACAGATTTCTTTGCAGATGTCTTTGGTCTCAATATTCGATGGAGATTTGGAAAAGTAGAATAAGATATACATAACTAGAGCAGGTAAATAACCTGCTCTTTTTTTATGGAATTGATTGTTGAAGGAACATATCTCTTAGAAAAGTTTAGCGGGAAAGGTGGATGGACGTTCATAAAACTTCCAGGGGATTTAATCAAGTCTGGTAAGGCTTTCGGGATGATGAAAATCTCGGGATCTATTGATGATTATTCATTTGAAGGCAAACACCTCCTTCCCATGGGAAATGGTTATGTGTTTTTACCTGTAGCCAAACCCATAAGGAAAATCCTAGGAAAGGAAGAAGGGGATGAAGTATCAATTAAGTTGTATAGAGAAGAAATTCCCAATACCACTCCCCAAGAACTGATCTTATGTCTCCAAGATGACCCCGGAAAATTGGATTTATTCAATCAGCTACCCAAAGAAGAGCAAAATAGTTGGATCAGCTATATCTATGCTGTAGATGATATGGAGGCTAAATCCAATCGAATCATCAAACTTCTGAATTCGCTATGTTGAAGCTTTAAAATTCAACTATAATTCCAACTGTTGGAAGAATAGTCCCCGCAGTATTTTCAATGAATTTAAGTTGATAGCGAGAAGGATCATTTGGATCAACTTTTATATCCCCATTTTCATCACGAACAGGTACCAATAAATCAGGTTGTTCCGCCTCGTAATTGTATGCATTTTGTATATCCACATACCAGTTCAAACTCCATTTTGGGAAATAATACTTTTTATCAACACGCAAATCAAGTTGATGGAAAGCAGAAAGTCGTTGTGTATTGATCTGATTGAAATCTAAAATAGGTTGACCTCTCAAATCCCAGTTGCTGATCAAGGATGATTCTTCTACATCGTAAGGAGTATAAGGTGTTCCGCCCAAAAATCTCCACCTTCCGCCAAGCTCCCAATTTTTATTAAATCGTTTGCCTGCGGTTAAACTCAAAATCACTTTATTATCCCAGGAAGAAGGTATAAATCCTTCCGTATTTGGGTTTGTAAATTCACTTCGTACCAAGGTCAAAGAGGCTATCCCATAGAAATTATTAAAAAGCCTTTGCTGTGCCAAAAACTCCAACCCAAATGCCCTTCCTTCTGCATTTGATTCTACGGGCTCATTTCCTATCACCCCAAAGTCAGCACCGAGATTTGCTAAAGCAATGCCATTTCGAATAGAAGAAGGATAGTTCTTATATTTTTTGTAAAAAGCCTCCATCGTAAACCTTCTATTTCGTTGCGGTGCCAAAAACTCCAATCCTGCGATCAGTTGGTTATTTTGAATAAATCTTACATCCGTATTTTGATTGACTAATTCGCCGGAATTGTTTCTATATCCTAGTACTGTATACGGAGGTTTCTGGTAATATATACCAGCATTGGCGGTGGCAAATAAATTAGGCTTCAGCTGATAGGAAATAGAAACTCTGGGGCTGAACTGATTTAAAGGGTTTTGCGCGGTCTTTCCAAAATCGGAGCCATCTATTCTTATTCCACCTGAAACCAAGAGTCGTTCATCTGAAGAATATTTAGTTCCAGAGATAAATGCTCCATACTGATTGAAATTAGAAGTTGATTCTACATCAATCACTTCTGAAGAATTCGCTAAAGTGGCACGGTCAAAGTTTTTAATGTAATACCTGGAATACTCATAATTAATTCCATATTTCAGGGTATAACCATTTCCGAAAATACTATTCTCTGCTCTGAATTTATTTTCTGATTCTTGGGAAATATATCGATACAATAGATTGGACTCAGAGCTTTCTTCATTTCGAAAGTACTTTTCAGCTTCATTATTCAGCATATTTCTACTCAATACGAATGTCCAGAATCCATTCTCCCTGAACCGTTTTAATTTTAGCCCTGTAGTATAATTCCATTGGCTTTGAACCGGCAAAACATCCAATAAATAAAGGCGGTTTTCCAACTCTTCTTCACTCTCATCTTCTGGAATATCCTGATTCAATTCAAATTGATCAATGGCACCAACTCCAATAAATGTCAACTCTGTTTTATCATTCAGTTTGGTGGTAGTTTTCACTTGAAAATCATTGAACGTGGGCAAAAAGGGCAAGCCCAAAACTTTAAACAAACCCTGTAAATAAGATCTTCTAGCAGAAACTAGATAGGTTGTCTTTTCTCCAATCGGACCTTCATTGGAAAGGGTTAACTCAGATGCTCCTAAAGTCAATTGGGTCTGCATACTTTCCCTATTCCCTTCTTTCAACTGAATTTCAAAGAAGGAACTCAAGGCATCCATTCTATTAGCTGGAAATCCACCAGCAATCAAATCTACATTTTTTATTAGGTTGACATTCAAAAGGCCGACAGGTCCACCCGAGGAACCTTGAGTAGAGAAATGGTTAATTACTGGTACTTCAATCTCATCCACAAAAAACTTGTTTTCATTCGGTGCTCCACCACGAATCAAAATATCATTTCGGAAACTTGGTGTACTTGCTACTCCAGGTAAGGCCTGTATAACTCTTGAAATATCTCTATTCCCACCAGGGTACCTTTCTATTTCATTGCTATTTAGCTTCCTAACGGAAAGGGGTGTTTCCTCAGATCTTGAAAACTCAGAACTTACTACAACTTCTCCAAGCTCTGAGGCATCTTCTGTCAATTCAAAATCCAACTGCACAGATTTAGCCAAAGTAACTCGAACCTCATACCTGGTTTCAGTCTTGTAACCTACAAAACTTGCGCGCACATTATATAATCCTGGAGGAATGCTTTCGATAATGTAGTTGCCTTCCTCATCAGAAATTGCACCGTACTCAGTTTCCAATACCAAAACATTGGCAAAGGCCACTGGCTCCCCATTGGAAGGATTGATAATCCGTCCTCTAATCACTCCTTGGGAAAATGCAGAAATAGATATTAATACAATTAGAAATGTCAGTACTCTAGTTTTCATTGCGATGGGTAGTTCTAAAACAAAATAGTTTTAGGAAGAAAAAGTTTAGTTAAATGCGGTTTTATTTTACCATTTCTTCTTTTTTTCTCCACAACCTCCACCAAGGTGTGCCTGGAGAATCATGATGCTCGTAGTGATAGCCAAAGAAATAGCATGAAATAAAAGCCCATAGGTGATTTTTGGACTGTGTGTTGGAATGGTGTTTATTATCACTTTCCCCACGATGAGGAAGGTAAGTTCCGAAGTAAAATAGTTGAAATGTGGATAACACAGCTGGAAGCATCCAGAATATTATCAAGTTATCCACAGGAAGAAATAGCTTTAAAATATTGAAGGTGATAGCCATTAGGAGAATTTGCCAAACGCTGAGATACTGTTTGATGAAGCTAAAATACCAAACAAAGAAATTATCAGAATGATGGTAATCCGGATCTTGATCTGTGGCCACAAACCGATGATGTTCATGATGTTTGGGAAACAATTTCCAATAGAAATTGTACGAAAAAAGAAGGGCTGCAAATACGCCTATTACATTGTTTACAATTTTATTGGATGAAACCAATCCATGCATGGCGTCATGTGCAGTAATAAACAACCCTGTATACAAGTGCATTTGGATCAATACAAAAAGATAGGTAAGAGGATTAGACCAATTAATGTTCCACTGAAGTAAAAAGACCATTGATGTACTCCAGCAAGCTATAATCAAGATAGCCACCAACACCCCAGTAGGGTCTATATGTTTGTTTCCTAAAATTTGATTTCCTGCAATCATACCTGCAAGCAAGTTGAGTTAAATCAGAAAGTCAAGATTTTCTCTCGAACTTGTTCCATTAACCACATCGGAGTAGAAGTCGCTCCACAAATACCAACCGTTTCATTGGGGTTAAACCAATCAGGTTTAATCTGGTCGGCATTGGAAACAAAAAATGTATTTGGATTTTTTTCTTTGCAGACATTGTACAGCACTTTGCCATTGGAGGATTTAGTGCCACTCACAAAAATGATCTTATCAAAGCGATCTGCAAAAGCTCTCAACTCCTTATCTCGATTTGATACTTGTCTACAAATGGTATCATTCGTATTTACAGAAATCCCATTCTGCTTTAGTATCTCATTGATCTCGTAAAATTTATCCGTGCTTTTGGTAGTCTGGCTGTATAGCGTAATATTTTTAGGAAGAGTTGCTAAATCTAATTCCGAGATATCCTGAAAAACTACCGCCTTATTACTGGTCTGTCCCAAGAGCCCAATCACTTCTGCATGCCCATGCTTTCCATAAATATAAATCGTCTCATCCTTATCGAATGAATTTTTGATCCTATTCTGAAGTTTCAAAACCACTGGACAACTAGCATCGATAAGAGTCAGATTATTATTGATTGCCAATTGATAAGTAGATGGTGGTTCTCCATGAGCCCTGATCAACACTTTCTGGTCTCTCAATTCCTTCAGATCATCATGATTAATGATCTTCAACCCTTTCTTAGTCAGACGGTTTACCTCCTCATCATTATGCACGATATCCCCTAAGCAATATAAATATCCTTGTTCATCCAGGATTTCTTCTGCCATTTCAATAGCATAAACCACCCCAAAGCAAAAGCCCGAATGATCATCTATATGTACTTCAAGTTGCATCATAGCCTATTAACTTTCAATAGATTGAAATGTTTGTTGATTCCTAAATCTTTCATAAAAAGAGATATTCATCAATAATAAGGTCATCGAATAGATGGTATCTTCTACAGGTACCGTCCATATTCTAATCCCTAGATTTTCTGCATTATTATAAATTACTACAGGTTCCTCAGTAAGTCCTCCAGTCAATATGCCATTGCATAGGAATAGAGGAATAAGATGTACTAAGTAGGTAAATAAGAATTTACCCAAATATTTATCATTAAATACCAGAAAATGAGCAATTAATGCGCCCGCTCCGATGAAGAAATTAATGGATGTATATAACTTATCCAAATGCATGAATCCCAAACCAATAAGAAATGGAACCATTATATAGACAAAAGGCTTCCCAAAATCCTTCAAAGGGTCTGCAGGAAAAAAATAATTCAATACTTCATAAATAAACACACAGGCAAATGGTACTGTCAAAAAAAACAGCCATTCTTCCAATGGTAAATCAAAAAAGTAAATCCCCAAAATATAGGTTGGGTTAAACTCCCAAACACCCAATTTGGTAAACCAATGATCC
This sequence comes from Algoriphagus halophilus, assembly GCF_900129785.1. Lineage (NCBI taxonomy): Bacteria > Pseudomonadati > Bacteroidota > Cytophagia > Cytophagales > Cyclobacteriaceae > Algoriphagus > Algoriphagus halophilus. Next base: position 952,989 of record NZ_FSRC01000002.1, on the reverse strand, counting down.
CAAATCAAAAAGAAAGTACCCGTAAGGAAGATCGCAGGAAACAAGAATTTCCAATTTTTGAAATATTGAATCTTTTGCTCAAATGACCTTACCAAAGGAAAGGAAATGGTAAAGAGATTAACACCCAAGTATAAATACTTTTCCATATCAAGTAATACCTAACTTATTCACAAAATAAGTACCGATTAACAAGGAGAGTTTTTTGGAATTCGGAATCCTTATTCTGGTCTGGGTGATGGTTTCAGCTGGCAACCCTTTGATCTTATCAAACAGCTTTTGATAATAGAGATAGGCTACTTTCACGCCTAGCTTTGCACCAATTGGTAGTTGTTCAATTCCAATCAGTGAATCATCAAAATCCTGCTGGATGTCTTCTTCAATTTGTTTTTTAACAATTTTATCAAAATGAGTGAACTCAACTCCGGGGAAGTATACTCTTCCTCGCTCTTCATAATCACTTTTAATATCTCTCAGGAAATTTACTTTCTGGAAAGCAGCTCCTAGTTTACAAGCAGGAACTTTCAACTTTTCATATTCAGCCTCATCCCCTTCACAAAAGACCTTCAAACACATGAGTCCTACTACCTCGGCTGAACCATAGATATATTCATTGTACTTGGAATCATCATACGTCTTAAAATCCAAATCCATTTCCATGCTATGGAGAAAGGCTTCTATTAATTCTTGATCAATATGATATTTATTGACAACCAATTGAAAAGCGTGAAGCACAGGATTTAATGAAATCCCTGTTTCTATCGCTTCATAGGTATCTTTCTTAAACCTTGCCAACAATTTCTCCTTATCTTGATCATGAAATGTATCCACAATTTCATCCGCATATCGGACAAATCCATAAATCGCATAAACTGGCAAATGGAATTTTTGATCCAAAGTTTTGATACCCAACGTGAAACTGGTGCTATATCGTTGCGTGATTAGCTTGCTACACTCAAAAGTTGTCTGATCGAATAGATCTCTTGGGTTCATCATATATTAATATATCAATAATTCATTAATTATTTTCTTTGATCACCTCATTTGCAACGACTTTGCCCGAAATTAAGGAAGGAGGAACTCCAGGACCTGGCACAGTTAGCTGCCCCGTATAATACAAGTTTGAAACTTTTTTGTTTTTAAGCGAGGGCTTTAAAATGGCAGTTTGAGTGAGCGTATTGGCCAAACCATAGGCATTGCCCTTGAAGGCATGGTAATCATTTTTGAAATCACGATGGGCATAGGACCTTTTGAAAATCACATGAGATCTAATTTCCTGTCCAGAAATCCTTTCTAACCTGTCCATGATGATATTGTAATATTTTTCTCTGATTTCTTCAGAGTCATCTAAATCGGGAGCTAATGGAATCAATAAAAACATATTTTCCATTCCTTCTGGTGCCACTGTCCTATCAGTAATAGACGGTACTGAAGCATAAAAAAGCGGTTTTTCTGGCCATCTTGGATGCGTATAAATGGCATCGGCATGAGGACCAAGCGGTTCATCAAAAAATAAATTATGATGACGAAGGTTTTCCAAACGCTTATCAATACCCAAATAAAACAACAAACTAGAAGGAGCCATCACACGCTTATCCCAATACTCTTCTGAATAGTTGCTGTATTTCGGATTAACTAAATGCTTATCCACATGATGATAGTCTGCCCCTGCAACAACCACATCTGCAGAAATTTTCTCTCCAGATATCAATCGGATCCGCTTTGCTATTCCATCTTCAATCTCAATTTCCTCCACTTCAGAACCGTAACAGATTTTAACCCCCTTTTCTTCAGCCAGACTGACCATTCCTTTGATTATTTCATGCATGCCTTTTTTGGGGTACCAAGTACCTAAAGCGATATCTGCATAATTCATCAAACTGTATAAAGCCGGTATATTTTCGGCAGTTTCACCTAGAAACAAGACTGGAAATTCCATCAAGCGAATAATCTTGTCAGATTTGAAGAATTTACGAACATGCTTGGACATGGATTGGAAAATATCCATTCTGAGCATATCCTTAAGCAAGGAGGGAGAAGTAAATTCAAATATAGACCGACTTGGCTTAGTTACTAAATCATGGATGCCTACCTGATACTTGTAAGCAGCCTGCTCCAAAAATTTATCCAATTGAACAGCTGCTCCAGGTTCAATTTTTTCAAGCATTTCTTTAAATGAATCTAGATTTGCTGGAATGTCCAGCACATCCTGTTCACCATAAATCACTGCATAGGAAGGGTCGAGTCGAATGAGGTCATAATAATCCGATGGACTTTTTCCAAAATCACCGAAATACTTTTCAAATACATCAGGCATCCAATACCAGCTTGGCCCCATATCAAAAACAAACCCCTGGTGTTCGAACTTTCTAGCTCTTCCACCGGGGGAATCATTTTTCTCTAGTATTGTAACCTGATAATTATTTACTGCTAAATGCGTAGCTGCCGAAAGTCCAGCAAAACCTGAACCGATTACTACCGCATGTTTATGAGACATAGAATCAATTTTTATGCTTGTACACCATTAAATCTTCCTTCAACTGCTTTCTAGCAATATGAATTCTATTCTTAACAGTTCCTATTGGAATCTGTAATTTTTCAGCAATTTCATGGTATTTAAAGCCTCTGTAGTGCATCAAAAATGGCGTTTTGAATACATCATCTAATTTATCAATAGACTCATAAATATCATCCATTGCCAAATTTCCAAATACTCCATTTTCGATTTTGATATCGCTGGAATTGATGTAATGTAAATTATCTGTGGTGTCAACAAAAGTACCTCTTCTCACCATCTTTTGATAATTCGTGATAAACGTATTTTTCATGATGGTATAAAGCCATGCTTTCAAATTTGTCCCTTCCGTAAATTTATCTCTATTCGTAAAGGCTTTGACCATCGTATCTTGCATCAAGTCATTGGCATCATCCAAATCTCGAGTCAACTTCATTGCAAAAGGCTTCAATGAACTGGAAAGATTATTCAAAGAGTAGCTAAATTCTAGAGTCGTCATGGCTTATGAGTTTTTGTTTAATCAAACTTACTATTCATTAAACAAAATAACAACCTTTTGTTTAATATTTTTTATTTTTTGTTAAACATTATGACATAAACGGTAGAATATAATGGTCAAATGGGGGGTTTTGGCCATAAAAAAAGCATTCCCGAAGAAATGCTTTGTTTAACCATTTTACTCTATCATTAAACTATTTTTCTAAAATGCCTTGTCCAATCTCTTCTAGCACGTCCTTAATTTCTCGGATATAGCTGAATTGCTTCACATTTGGACCAAATTGCAAATCCTGACCTACAACCTGGTAGCCGGAAACGAAAATCTGAGATTTGGAAAATCTGGTTGACAGGTAATCTACATACTCTTGTGGAGAATCATCTGGAGGACAGGATGTCATGACCGTTAGGATATAATCAGGTTCCACTAAATCATAAACCGCATCTAAGTCTCTTTTCGGAGTACTTTGTCCCAAATAGATTACTTTATGACCTTTACTTTTGATTAAATAGGAGGCAAACAAAATCGATATTTCATGTAATTCTCCTTCAGGAAGGAAAAGCAAAAACTTTTTCCCTGAGATACTTGGTATTTGACCATCTATCGCCACAATCAATTTTTGCCGGACCAAATTGGAAATAAAATGTTCCTGGGCAGGATTAATTGCTCCTGTTTGCCACAACAAACCGATTTTTGATAAAAAAGGATAGATGATATTGAGCATGGTCTGCTCAAACCCAATTTTGATAATGTTAGTCGTCAGCACCTTATCAAAACGATCTTCATCCATTTCGATCATGCAAATAGTCAATGCATGCACTTGATCATCATGAGTCAAAGATCTATCTGTCAAACGGATTACTTCCTCCTTCATTTCTGAAAGACTCATGGAAGCAATTTTGCTGATTTTAAATCCATTGTCGTTTAGTAACGCGACATTCAAAATCAATTTTAAATCGCCATCATCGTAATAGCGAATATTGGTATCCGTCCGCTTTGGGTTCAACAAATTGTAGCGCTGCTCCCAAATTCTTAGGGTATGTGCCTTGATACCAGATAACTGCTCTAAGTCCTTGATTGAATAACTGCTCACTTTTCCTCCTCTTTATAATATTCCTTGGGTACCAAAAACAAACCAAACGAAACTGCATCATCTTTCTTATTTGTACGATGATGTGCTTGATGTGCTCTAAATATTGCTTTTAAAAACTTACTCTTTGGTTTTTGAAACCATTTAACCCTTCTATGGATCAATACATCATGTAAAATAAAATATAAAAATCCATAAAGGCTTATCCCTACACCCATCCAGAATCGATAATCGAATTCTTTCAAACCCACTATTATTAAAACTATGGCAATGCTGCCAAATAGAACTGAAAATAAATCATTTAGTTCAAATGCATACTTACTTGGTTGATGATGGGTTTTATGAATCATCCATAAAGGCCCATGCATTAAATACTTATGAATTGCCCAACCAGACAATTCCATCAGACCAAAACCAACTAATGTAAAAACTATGGCTTCCATCATTTAGTAGAAAACTTAAATACTTCTGTTTTGTTATAAAACTTTTATGAATTTGGTAAATAACTTTCCCTGGTAAGAGATACTATAATTTCAACGTGAAATTGAGTATCGAGAAAAACAGTACCATTACGATTAACAAAAAGGCTGCCAAGGGGTTAGCCTTTTCAAAATTTGCCTTCCTGTAAATCAGGTGAATTAAAAAAGAAACTCCAAACCATCCCAAATAGTTTTCGATAGGAATTATATCAAACTTCCAGTACCACATGTCCACTGCCATGGCTACAGGCTCCATAATATAATCAAAGGCAGTCATGGCTACCGCTCCCATCAATGCAGCATAATAATCATTGGAAATACTTTTTGAAAACACCGCCCCTGTCAAGTAAACCAGAATAAACCAGTTGACCCCAATCACCAATGGGACATCCCACAACTTGGGACCCAAGGTATCTCCATACACATAGTCACCATATAAATATCCGGTATGGATCCCGATCAATTCTGATCCAAAGCCAATCCAAAACGCAAGAGCTGCTACGATAGGAAATGAATCCGTCCAACCTCTATGAAAAAATAAGACCAGTCCCAACGTGATTAACAATTGTGCTGGAGTCAAGGATTGGAATAGGGGTCTATATTCCGGAATTGACATGCCTATGATCCCAACTCCATACAAAGCTACTACCACTAGTTTAACGATCAACAATTGCTTTTCCTGAGCCTTTGGAGGTGCCTTGGCTATTTTATGCATAATTCTGGGAGCTTTAGAAGGGGGTAATTCCGGTTTTTTGCTTTGAGATACCTAACTTTGAAGCATTCAATCTGTTTACAAAAAAACAAAATTCCAGTTAAAATCTTCCGATATGATACTTTACAACATTACTTTCACTGTTAACAATGAGATAGAAGAGGATTTTGTCAATTGGATGAAAGAAACTCATATCCCTGATATTTTTGCTACTGGCCTATTTATAGAACATAAATTTTTCAGGTTACTAAACAGCCCTGATGATCATGTAACCAATTACAGTGTTCAGTTTTTTGCTGAAAACACAAAAAAACTGATCGAATACGAAGGGCGGTTTGCGCATGCGCTTCGCTACGAAACGCAGGCAAGGTATGGGGAAAAGGCACTCGCCTTCCGATCACTCATGGAATCAGTACATTAAGAAATCTTAACTAAATTTTATTCAGATTTTTCTGTATTTTCCATTCTTAACTTTTAAAGAATGAGAAAATACTCGTTATACTTTTGTCTATGTCTATTTTTTTCATGTAACAAAAGCAAGGACGCTGGCAGTCCTGAAGAAGGAAATATTCTGGAAAACCTGACTTTTTCAGTGGATACCGTGGTGATAGACCCTGGAGAAGACTTTATCAATCTTGGTTTTGGATTGGGGGCCTTTGATCTGACAAAAGATAAAAAACAGCTCTTATTTTTCGAAAACAAGCCCCTTAACCTAATCACTGTTGATTTAGATGGGCTAAAAGTGCTCGAAAAGAATGAATTTGATAGTGAGGGACCAAATAGTGTGGGCTCTTTTATTGGCGAGCTTGAAACAGGTCCATCTCAGCAAATTTTTTTAAAAGGTTTTAACGCCCAAGGTATATTCAATACCAATGGAGAATTGAATCAAGATTTAAAGATTTTTCCTGATGGGTTAGACCCTGACTATACCAATGACTTTATGAAGCTATATGGAAGTGCTATTTATGATTTCCAAAGCAAAAAATTATACACCCAACCATATAGTGAAATCGCTAAAATCAATGAACTCTGGGTCATTGATCCCTCTAGCAAATCCATGAAAACCTACTCCATTCCTAAAATGAAAAGTGTCAGTGATTATTATATCACTTTAACCCAGAAGACTGCTGAAGGTACTAACATGATGTATTATGGTCCTTCAGATTACATGGATATGCAAAATGGTCAATTGCTTATCTCGGGAGGATCGATGAGTGGATTTTACAAATTAAAACTTGGTGCTGATAGTATAGAGTTTGTAGATATCAAACACAAGATCGTGCCCAATGAATGGAATATAACCGTTATCAATGATTCTCCCGATGAAGCCATTTTTAGAGATGAACAAAGAAAAATTGCGGAGCAAATAAATTTCATGGATTTAAAATGGGATGAAACTAGACAACTATATCTCCGCTTCGGCAAAAGGACTTTTTTAGGAGAAAACAGAGGAGACCCAAGCACCTATGAAGTCTATCTCTTTGCTTACGACAAAGACTTTCATGTCGTAGGTGAAACTCATTTAGAAAACCTGGAAAAGATACCCAGTTCCTACTTCTGGAAAGATGGCCAACTCTGGTCCTATGTGAATGTGCGTGATGAACTGGGCTTTGCTGTATTCACTTTTAATTTTTAAACCCATGAAGAGACTTAATCTTATTTTTTTACTGGCAATTTGTATATCCTGTACCAAGTCAAGGGATGAAACAGCGCAGGAGGAATTTAATTTTTCATACCGTATAGATACTGTTTTGGTCGACTCGGGTGAAGATTTTATTTATCTAAGAAGGGGATTAGGACTTGGGGCATTAAGTCCAGATAAAAAACAGCTTTATAATTTTAATCCAGATGTACCTCGACTTGAAGTCATTGATCTGGAACAAATGAAATTAGTAGATCAAAAACCAATGGATCTAGAAGGCCCATTGGGAACTGGCTTTCCCCGAGCCTTAAAGATCAGTGAGGATGGTAAATTTTTCTTTGTGGGCTTTACAGACTTTCGGGAGTTCGACCCAACCTTGCAGGAGCGTAAGCTATATCGATTTAGAACAGAAAAGCCAGAAGGGCTGGAAGAAAACGAAGCCTTGGGAGAAGAGTTTTTTATTTCAAATAATGGAAATCAGGTATTCGCCCCCTATGGACCAGAAAACGGGGAAGAGCCCAAAACGGGAATGGCGATGATTACGCTTGAGGATTTGTCCCTCAAAAAATTTCCTTTTGACCTATGGCAAAGGACCCAAAACTATATAGCCAGTCTTTATATAGATGGAAAATTACAATCCCGTTCATTTGAGCAAGTTGACGTTTATCCTATGGAAAGTCAGGTATTGGTTTCCTCCCATAATTTTAATGAAGTCTATCTTCTGGATCTAGAATCCGATTCTGTCATCCATAAAACTTACCATTCCGAACTTACTGCTGATACTAAAAAAGTTCCGGGCAGAACCACCTTGGATGCTCCGGAGCAAATGCGTGAAGTTTTCACCCAAATGAATGAGGAAGTTGATTTTAGCAATTTCTATTTTGATGAACAGAATCAAAAGTTCTTTAGATTTTCCAGAGAACTCGATCGAAAAATCGGAGATTCAACGGTCCATAAGCAGATCCTTACCATTTTTGATCAAGACCTAAACCAATTGCATGAGGAAAATTTCCCGATTGATTATTTTGGGTTAAAATTCTTCAAAGACGGGAAACTTTGGTCTTTTGTAAATGTAGATGACGAACTAGGTTTTATAATCTTCACATTTGACTATTGACCCCATGAGAAAAGCAATCATTCCTATATTTCTCATGATTATTTTTTCTTGTTCTCAGAAGGAAGAAACCAAGGTAAAAGGACCTAAGCAAGCTAATCTCATTTCAAAAGCTGCCTCAATTTTACCCGATCCAGAGCCAGTCGACTCCATCATTTCTATTGAACTAGCAAAAGAGGAACCTCCAAAAGAACCAGAGTTAGTAGTAATCGATGAATTATCTCCTTCCTATTCCAATTTGTTAGAAAACCTGTCATTCACCATCGATTCGATCCTAGTTGATTCTAACGAAACCTTACTTTATTTACCTTGGGGATTAGCAAACGCAGATTTATCCTCTGATAATAAATTTCTTTATGCTTTAAATACCAAATCAAATAAAATCTATCAGTTTGATTTGGATCGCCTAGAGCTGGTGGACTCCTACCAATTTGAAAGAGAAGGCCCAAATAGTGTACCCCCGAAAATTTGGAAGTTCCAATTGATGAATGGCCAAAAAATAGGCTTTGCCGATTACCAATTTACCGGAATCTATAATTTTCAAACCCAAAAATTGTTTTCCTACCAATTTTCAGAAAAGGATTTTTCTAACCTATTAGACGCTCCTACGATTCCCAAATATGAAAGTCTCCAACTTAGTTTAGATGGAAAACGAATTTTCTTTTTACATAAAAATGTAACCCAAGAAAAAGTGTATTTGGGAATATTTGATCCCGAAAAAGAGGAAGGAAAGCTCGTGGAGTTAGAGGAATTCGCATTTTTGACCCAGTTGTATTTTTCCCATACCGAAGGAATAACCCATTACGTTTCTAATTTTGCTGATCTTGGAATGAAGATAGAAGAAAATCGAGCACTGATTTACTCTAAAGGTACGAGTAAAGTTTATCTGTATGATTTATCCAGTGGCTCCTTGACTTTTAAATCGCCCCAACACGAGCTTGTTCCCAACGATCAAATACCCCCATTTTCCAATAAAATTTCGTCTAATCAAGAGGTCATCGATGCAAGTAATTCATTGTTGTTTCAGATTTCATATCTGAATTTCATCTATGATGATCAACGAAAAATGTATTTCCGGTTTGGTTCCATCATGGAAAAGACCGAAGACCATAGCCCTAAAACAAAAAAGGATGTTTACCTCTTTGCCTATGATCAAAATCTCAATCTCAAAGGAGAAACAAAGATCGATGAGTTGGTCAAAGTACCTTCTTATCCCTTCTTTAAAGACGGAAAGCTCTGGTCCTATGTGAATGTTGAAGATGAGCTGGGTTTCGCAGTATTCACGTTTGATTTTTAGATACATGAGAAAACAAATCCTTGTTCTTTTACTAATTGCTTGTGCTTCCTGCGAAGGCGAAAACAATGTAAAGACTGTAAATCCTCAACTTTTTTCTTTTTCTGTTGAAATTGACACAATGCAAATAGACTTTAAGGATAGATTTTACTTTATGGAGATCTACTTGGCTACCTCTAATTTATCTCCTGACAAGAAATTTTTATATAACTTAAATTCATTTACCCCAAACCTGGAAATCATTGACTTGGATAAGCTAGAATTGATCAAAATTGAACCAATGGAAAAAGAAGGTCCAAAAGGCATTGGTCCAGCAGTTTTTGGGATTTGTATAACTCAGCAGAATGAGTTGGTGATAGAAGGTTGGAATGAATATAGAGTTTTTGACTCTCTGAGGACCGAAATGAAAACTATAAAAATCGGACCAAATCATCTTAAAGGGGATGAGATGGAGGAAGGAGAAATTTTCGAATTCCACCCCGTCATTAATGATGATGGATCTCATCTTTATGCAATCTACAAGGAAGGTGATGGCATGAAGCTGGGAGAAACCAAAGGTCTAGCATTGGTTGATTTAGTTGATTCCACGATCCGTAAAATCCCAATTCCTGAACTCAGTAGCCTCAAACAGTTTATTATACAAAATCAATATGGCTTTGAAAAAGGAGAATCATCTTATATAGCTAAGACAAAAAACAATCTAATTGTATCCACAAGTGCTTATAATGAAGCATTTGTCTTTGACATGGTAAATGACACTTTAATTCACAAGGTATTTCATTCTCAACTCACAGCAGATGCAAAAAAAGGAAATCCCACAAAAGAACCTTTCAGCAAAGAAGATCGAGAAGCCAGTTTCAATAAGCATTCGAAAGAAGTACAGTTTGGTAAATTTCTCTATGATGAGCAGAATGAAAAATTTTGGAGATTCAGTTATGACAAGGATCGAATGATTGGAGACTCTGTTGCAATGAAAACAGTTCTGACAATTTTTGACTCTGATCTCAATCAATTGCATGAGGAAAAGGTTGAATATGATTACTCTTATTATCAATCATTTTTCAAGGATGGCATGCTGTATTCCTACCTCAACCTAAATGATGAAATGGCATTTATTCGAGTCAAACCAAATTACGGACCATGAGAAAAGCACTTTACTTACTAAGCCTAATTCTTTTAGCCGCCTGCAGTGAAAAAGGAAGTTCCGAAAAATCTAATTCAGGAAATATCCTCAACAACCTGACTTTTACAGTCGATACCGTAGTCGTGGACCCTGGAGAGGAAATCATAGATTTGTCGAATCATCTTCGGCTTGCCGATATCAGTGAAGATCGAAAAAAACTCTTTTTGTTTACAGAAAGTGACAACCAACTATCGGTCATAAACCTCGATCAACTAACTCTGCAACAAAAGATCCCTTATGAAAAGGAAGGTCCAAATGGGGTAGGAGGTTTTCTATGGAATTTAGATCTCATTTCAGATGAAAAGTTCTATTTAATGAGTTTCAATACTGCATCGATCTTTGATTTTAAAGGCATAAAACTGGAGACGATCAATTTGGAAGAGGAGGATATCCTTGGAATCAAAGATAAAACCCTACAAAACAACCGACTAAAGGTGACCAAAGACCTATCTTGGTACTATACGGTACCCGGTTCGGATTTTGATAAGGAAGACCAGCCAGTAGAATTGGCCATCATCAACAGAGAAAGCAAAGAAGGAAGGCTTTTTCCTTTGCCAGCTCTGGACAAAACACAAGCTTATAAAGTAATCCTCAGCGATGGCTCTATGATGCAAGTCTATGCCGAAGATTTTTTCCTTGCTGAATATTTCGAAAAGTTCTATCTCACTTCTTCAGTCACCAGTGAAATCTACCAAATAGATCCGAAAAATGACTCGGTGGTACTCCATTCTTATGAATTAATACAAACTCCAAAAGAGAAAACTGATGCCCCATCTAGGAATGAATTCTCTGAGCGGGAAGTTTGGCGAGATGAAATCACAAAAATACATTCTCAAATTACCTTTGGAGAATTGCTTTGGGATGAGCAAAAAGATTACTTTTTCAGATTTGGAGGCGTTTTGATTCCAAGTGGGGTGGAAGGTGTACCTTCAAAGAGTACTATTTATTTAATGGTCTTTGATAAAGAACTCGATTTGTTGGGAGAAACTGAACTGGAAGACTTGGACGAGCTCCCCGAATTTCCCTTCTTCAAAGACGGCCAACTCTGGTCCTATGTTAATGTGGAAGATGAGTTGGGGTTTTCAGTAATCACTTTTGATTTTTAAAAATCTTGAAAAAGCACTTACCGATTTCACTTCTAGTACTTCTTTTTGCCTGTGGCGGAAATGAAACCAAAAATAAAGAACAGAAAAATCTTCTCGATAACCTCCAAGTTTCAGTGGACACGGTAATAATAGATTCAGGGGAAGAGATTTTTGTTCCCAATATGTTAAATGTACAATCTCAAAGTGCAGATGGCACGAAATTATTTTCCTTTTATGAACCAGATTTCGAATTTTTTGAGATCTCATTGGAAGAAATGAAGCTTCTGGAAAGACACCCATTTGAGAAGGAAGGCCCAGAAAGCATCAAAGGCTGGGTAGACAATTTCCAAATGCTTAATGGAAATGAAATATTTCTACACGATGAGGCCAGTCCCAATCTTTTTTCATTAGATGGACAAAAAACAAAGCAATATGAGCTGGATTGGGAAGAAATCATAAATTTTAAAACAGAGGGCCCTTTCTCCTCACCAAATGATTTTTTCATAAGTCCAGACAAATCAAAGTTTCTCTTTATTCCCATGAATTTTGGGGAGCCTGCTGAGGGTCTAGGAATAATCGATATAAAAAAGAAAACTGGTGAAATACGAAAACTCCCGGCTTTGGATTTGACATTCGGATTTCAAGTGATTTTTCAACAGGAAAACTCAGCTTCATTTTTTGGAGATAATCTCAGTCTACAGTTAGTGAACGATAGATTTATTATCCATAGTGGTTCAACAGCAGATATCTATACTTATGATTACAAGCCAGATAGCCTAAAACTGATCACTTTTGATCATCAGTTGGTTGAAAACAACAAAACCGGTGAATTTCCCCATAAGGCAGATTCCAGAGAAAGACAGATGGAAATTGTTGGGCAGATCAGGAAGCAAATCACTTTTCAGAAATTCTATTGGGATCCTTTCCGAAAGATGTATTTCCGATTTGGAACCAAAAATTTTTTGATGCCGAACAAAGATGTAAAAAGAAGTGCTGATTGTTACCTTTTTGCCTATGACGAAAACCTGAATTTACTAGGCGAAAAGTTCCTTGAGGAATTCCAAAATATTCCTTACAATGGCTATTTCTACCAGGGAGCATTTTATTCCTATTCCCCAATAGGGGATGAAGCAGGATTCACTGTTTACACTTTTAACTTCTAAATCCTTTAATGAAACATGTGACTATCCTTTTTTTGATTACCATTCTGTTTTCATGTTCAGAAAAAGACAAAAAGGCCTCTTCAATGAATACCCTTGGGAACCTTACTTATTCTATCGACACCTTGATCGTAGATCCCGGGGAAGAGTTCATCAATTTATCAAGAGGTTTATATTTTTCCGATGTTTCGGAAGACAAAAAATCCCTTTTCATTTTTGATAGAGAACGCATCTCTTTTCAAGAAATAGACCTCGATCAATTGAAACTCCTAGAATCATATCCTTTTGAAGTGGATGGGCCAAACGGAATCGGGAATGAGGATACTTTCAACTTTTACCAGATCGAAAATTGATGATTCCCAGCGTCTCAAAAACTGCCATTCACAACCTACAAGGAAAATTACTTTCCAATTTAAGCATAGTGACCGATGACTTTGAGGAATTAAACAGGATCGATGAATTTACTCTCTTGAATGAAATCCATTTTGATCCAAATTCCGGAATTCTTTATTCCCTACCAGGAAATTACACTTCTGGAATTCGAGAATTGGCAATAATAAATTCTACTACCAACAAGGGCAACCTAATCCGGCTTCCTGAAATGGAAAAAGCAGGAAATTTTAGAGTGTTCTTTAATACAGAAAATGCCAAATCTATTGAAATGGAGGAATACTCCCTTTCTATCATTGATGACAAAATATACATCACTTGTACCATTGGAAGTGGAGTTTATCGCTATGACCCAACCACAAATGAGTTGGAATACTTTGAATTCAATCATCAATTAATTCCAAACGAAAAAACCGGTGAAATCATCAATGAAGTGTATTCTGAAAAGGAATTCAATGCTGAGTATAGGAAAATAAGGAGTCAAGTCTCCTTTCTAAAGTTGATATGGGACAATGAAACTTCCAGATTTTACCGGCTTGCATACAAAGGTGTTTTGGGTGACCAACAAATTGAACCCATATCTTACGAGGTTTTCTTACTCGCTTATTCCGAGAATATGGAACTAATTGGAGAAGCCCTAATTCCCGACTTCAACCAAGTTCCTGAAAGTTACTTCTTCAAAGACGGCCAACTCTGGTCCTATGTTAATGTAAGAGATGAACTAGGGTTCGCGGTGTTTACGTTCGATTTTTAATATTCTATATGAAACAACTGAATATTCTTTTCTTAGTTTCAATTTTGATTTCCTGTTCTGCAAAGGAGGAAGAGTCTACTTCTGAAAATATTCTCGAAGATCTGCGTTTTTCAATTGACACGGTTATGATTGACTCTGGTGAAGACATTCTTAATCTTTCCCAGGGAATTTTTCCTAATGGCCTATCTCATGATATGTCCAGACTATATTTCTTTGAAAATAAACCTTTCCAGCTCGTGGAAGTGGATTTGGACAAATTAAAAGTTTTAAAAAAAACAGGGTTTGAAGTGGAGGGTCCTAATGGAGTGGGAAGTTACCTTTCACACCTCAAAGTGGGTCCAAAAGACAATCTATTTTTAATAAGTAGTTCTATCGCTGGTATTTTCAACCAAGATGCCGAAAAATTAGAAAACCTACGATTTACACCTTCAGGGATAGATTCCACATTAGCCACAAATTTCAACGCACTCTATTCTCGTTCAGTTTATGATTTTGAAAACCAAAAACTATACTCACAACCTAGTTTCTTAGATGTAGGTGATAATGTTCTTGTGATCATTAACACGAAAACTCAATCTGCAATCACACTTCCAGTTCCAAAAATGAAAATTGTGGATGAATATTCAGGTACTTATATGTTTGAGACTGATCAAGGAGAAATCATTGCCTTTCATTTCGTTGGAAGCTTTATCACATTACTTCCGAAAGTGGTAATTATTTCTACAGCTGCCAGGAGTGGAATTTACAGCTTGGATCTTACAACCGAACAATTAGAATACATTGACATACAACACCATACTGTTCCGAATGAGATAAAAGTAGAAATTCCTCAAAACCCATCAAGTCCAGCACAAATTCAGAATATTCAACATGAAATTTTTAAAAATGTAAATTTTCTGGAAATGCAATGGGATGATACTCGACAGCTATACTTTCGATTGGGAGAAAGTACAGTTAGGGGAGCGTCCCGAGAAGATCCCCTTTCCTATGAATATTACCTTTTTGCCTATGATCAAGATTTCAATGTATTAGGAGAAAAGAAACTTGATGGGGTCAATTTTGGTCTGATGCATGTCTTTTTCAAGGATGGCAAACTCTGGTCCTATGTCAATGTAGGAGATGAACTAGGGTTCGCGGTATTTACTTTTAACTTTTAAACCAATTTCTACCAAATGAACAAATTCATTTTACTTCTTTTAGCGGTGACACTCTTTTTGGCATGTGAGGAAAAAGAGAGCCGATCTACCTCCAACCTGTTAGAAAATCTAAGCATTCAGGTTGATACCATTCAAGTGGACGTGGGAGAGGAGCTATTTAATCCCGGGGGATATTATATAAGTGACTTCAATTCTGATCGTTCGATAGGATACTTTTTTTATATGGAAAATGAAGTTCACGAAATTGACCTAGATAACATGAAATTGCTTAATCGTTTTGTGTATCAAGAAGATGGACCTGATGCGATTCCAAAATATCCTAACAGCTTTCAAATATTACCTAATAGAGAAATTTTTATTGGAGGTTATGCTCAGCAAGGAGTTTTCACGTTGCCTGGGCATAGCATCAATAGCTACAAAATCATACCTGAAAACCTTAACGGGATCCCCAATGATGCTCCTTATTCTTTATCCAACAATATCCACATTAGTCCGGATAAATCTACCATTGTAGGCCTTGCCGGTATCTTTGGGGAACCATTGGAAGGTATGGCGGTAGTTGATGCGGAAGAAATGAATGCCAAAATCCACCCACTGCCAGCTTTGGACCTTACCCACAATTTTCAACTAGTCTTTAGGCAAGGGAATGGAGCCTCAGCAGCAGGCGATTTTCAAAGAATTCAATTCATAAATGACCAATTTATCATTTATAGCGGATCCACCTCAGACATCTACTCCTATGACTGGAAAACTGATTCCTTAAAACTGATCAGTTTTCCTCACGAACTCGTACCGCTAAAAAAGAGCGGAAAAATCACCAATTCCGTTACATCAAGTGAAAGTCTAGTAGAAGGTAGACGGAACCTTTCTAAACAGATCACATTTGGTCAATTATATTATGATGATGAAAAAGAAACCTATTTCAGGTTTGCAGGTATGAATGCCCAATATGACGATAAAGGACGTTTTCTGCGATCAGATGTCTATCTATTCTCCTATGATAAAAACTGGAAGCTAACTGGGGAAAAGTTAGTGGAAGAATTGAAAAATCAGCCCTATTCGAGTTTTATGAAGGATGGAAATATTTATATCCCTACCGTCCAAGGAGAAAACCCTGCTTTCGTAGTCTATGCCATTAACTTTTAAATCATGTTAATCATTTAGTTTCAACTAAAGAATTTCTTATTTTCGATAACCATGAAACGACTTTTTTTAATCCTAGCTCTAACCTATGCTTTTTCTTCTTGTTCAGATAGGAACGATTCAAATACCAGGTCTTCTGAAGCAAGCATTACCTATGAGTTAGATACGGTGATGGTAGATGCAGGAGAAGAATTTATCTATGTCAATTGGCTATTGACAAGCTCTGGTGAATCCCAAGATGAAAAATTTCTGTACAATTTCAACAGAGATGCCCTCACCCTCCAGGTCATCGACTTAGATCAGTTAAAACTGATAAAAACTATCCAACACCAGAAAGAAGGACCTGATGGGTTAGGGTTTGGAATGATTAGCAAAATTTATGACCCAGGGGATGGTACTTTGATTTACTCCGACAATTATCTGATTACCCGATTTGATAAAGAGGGAAACAAATTAAATGGCTTTCGGTATGCAGACCATAGTTTTGTAGGTGAGAAACTTCCAGACGATAAAAGAATCTTATTAAATGAAACTATCTCCAAGGATGGAAATACCTTAATTGCTTTATACGGAAGTAAATCTGTATTGGATAGCACTCCAGATGGTCTAGCAATTTTTGATTTAGAAAACAAAACAGTTGAGTACAAGCCTCTTGACATTTTCAAAAAATTAGAAAAATACCAAACTGTATTTTATTACAATGGAGAACAACCCATCTCTGCTTTTGGAGCCAGTATATTCCTCACATATCAAAATGACAGTTTGATTTATACCAATACGGCGGAGAATAAAGCACATTTCTACAATCTAAAACCAGATTCTTTAACATCCTTATCCTATGTCAGTCGATATACAAAACCTGAAGTGGAAGTGAACTATCCAAAAAGAACAGAAACTGAAGAGGAATTCAAAGAAGTAAGAAAATTGACTGATAAAATCGTCCAATATTATCAATTCCTTTATGACGATAAAAACCAGGTGTATTGGAGATTCTCTAAAGATTTTGACCATATGCAAGGAGATCAGGCCATTTACAAAACTGTCCTGACTGCCTTTAATCCACGATTTGAACAGCTGGGTGAAGTATTGCTACAAGATGACTTTGTATTGCCTTATAAAATATTTGTAAAAAATGGCATGATCTATTCTTTTCTCAATATGGAGGATGAAGTGGCATTTGTACGTCTAAAACCAACTATATCTCATGAATAAGTACCATTTTACTTTGGCAGCCTTTGCTTTGTTTAGTTGTTCCTCCTCCGATAAATCTGATGAAAATTCAGGAATGGGGATGGAATTAACTTATGAAATGGACACGGTAATGGTCGACCCTGGAGACCATTTCTTTTTCTTGAACTGGGGTTTGGGAATATCAGACTTAACCCAAGATGAAAAGTTACTTTATAACCTTAATCCTGAATCTCTTTTACTTGAAGTAGTAGACATGGATGCTTTGGCACTCAAAGAAACCATTCAGCTTGAAAAAGAGGGGCCAAATGGAATTGGGGGTGGATTTATTTCCAAACTTCAAGTAATCGGTAATGGGAATCTGATGCTTTTTGATTTCAATAAAATAGTAGAAATAAGCCCCAAAGGCGAATTGATAAAAAAATACGAATTCGATAGAAACACCTTGAGCGGTTACGAATTTGATGAAACAGACGTGGTCAGTTATATGGGAATATTCTCAACAGATGGTAAAACCTACGTTGGCGAGTTAGAGGATGAAAGTTTCAGAAAACCAGCCAAAGGACTGGCAGTGATTGATTTGGAAAAAATGGAGTTGAATTTCGTCCCAACAGATGCTATTTCAAAGCTGGATGAATTCCGAATCATGTTGGAAATGAACGGAAATGCCATGATGTCTACTGGAGAAACTTCTTACATGAAGTTTATTAATGGAGAATTGGTTCTTACAAATACTGCTATGAATGAGGTCTATATCTATGACTTTACAATGGATAGTTTGCTCCATAAAACATTTGAATCTACTCTCACGGGCAATGAGCGGATCAAAAACTTTCCTACACAGGTGGACACGAGAGAGGCACTTTTTGAAGCTTCTAAAGAAAAGAGGAAGCAAGTAAAATTCGGCCCCATGATCTTTCAAAAAGAAGAAAATCTCATTTGGAGGATTAGTACTGACATGGATCGAATGATTTCAGATTCAGTGGTAACAAAGGATGTTGTTACATTTTTCGATGCAGATTATACGATGCTAAAAGAGCAGACTTTGAAAAACCTTAGCAATTCAAGTAATCGGTTTTTCAAAGACGGAATGCTCTATAATTTCCTCAATATCGATGACGAATTGGCTTTTGTGAGACTGAAACCGAATCTAGAATATGATTAATTGAGATTAACCTTCCCTGCTGATCCTCGGGGATAAAGGGGCTGATCTATTTCTACGAGTATCTGCGTTGTTTTCAGCGGAAATCTGCGGGAACATTCAAATAGAGATTTCTGACTTAACCCTTCTGACTTTCTAATCCAGTCTCGGCAAACTCAATTTATATTTCATTGCTAGGAATCGAATTCCAATAACCAAAGACATAGATATCAACAGGTTGTAATCCCGGTCCACTTCAAAGTAATTCAACACCACATACAATACCGCACCTGCCAGACACGCGGAGGCATACACTTCTTTTCTGAAAAGAATGGGGATTTCATTAGTCAAGGTATCCCGGATCACACCACCCATGACCGCCGAAAACATTCCCATGATCGCAGCAATCTCAGGCCTAACACCCAAACTTAGGGCCTTTTCCACTCCCAAAACAGTAAACAGTCCGATTCCCAGGGTATCAAATAGAAATAAGGTCTTTCTTAATTTGCTCAGGAACTTCGGAAATAAAAAGGCAGCCATGATTCCTGCAAAAACAGCATATAATACTTTCACGTCCGCAATCCAGACCAAAGGATAGCTATCCAATAATATATCCCTCAAGGTGCCTCCCCCGATAGCAGTAATGAACCCAGTAAACCCTGCTCCAAAAAGATCATGTTCCCGCTCCCGAACCGCCAAAGCTCCAGAAATAGCAAAAACAAAGGTTCCCAATAGTTCTAATCCATATTGTAAATCCATATCTTAATGGTCAGTGGTTTCGTTTTTCTTCATCACAAATACTCCCATTTCACGTTGGTCTAGGACCAACACGGTTTTGGGCTGTTCTAAAAACTGGAAGCCTTTGTCTTGCAACTTATCCACATCTTCCAAAGTAAGCACAAATCTTTCTGAATCATCTGGTAAATGGTACCTACCTTTGCTTAAGGGCTTTTGTTCGGACAAAATCCCTCCAAACCCAGTACACATCCGAAACCAAAAAATTCCTCCCGGTTTTAAAATTCGATAAATTTCATCGATCATTTCCCAAAAGTTATCCACACCTGAAGCAAAGTGTAAAACTGCCGAACAAATCACTGCATCAAATGAGGAAGAGTGAAAAGGAATGTCCTCCAACTTACCTTCCAAAAACCGATGGACATCATATTTGGGATCTAGGCTTTTGGCCTGGTATCTGCAATATTGAATAGCAATTTCATTGGGATCGATCCCAAAAATCTGATAGCCCTCCCGAATAAAATAAACCGTATTTCTCCCTTCTCCACATCCTGCATCCAAAATTTTCATTTCTTTGGAAAACCTACCTTTCAGGATTTGATCCAACAGATAGATATCCACATTCCCAAGTAGTTTATTCAGCTCCGCTATTTCCATTTTCCCAATGATCTAATGCTTTTATTGCTTTGATTCTCCCAATTTCAATTAATTCTGCTGCTCTATGAAACTCCAAAGTCCCTGCTTGTCTTCTGGCAACCCGAATATTAACATCCACAGGATATTTTTCAATCAACAAGTTGCAAAAGCGATCTTGCAACAGATCAAAAGAGCGAGTCATTAAATTGATAGAGCTCAAAGAACTGGACTTAACTACTTTCTCCTGTTCCGGAAAATAGTCTTTCATCTTGTTTCTATATTCCTTCACCCAATGCGGGAGGGAAATAAACCGATGTCCTTCTGCGTCTTTCTTAGGCGGAGTGACCAATTCCGTATCAGGACCATTGAGTCCCACCACAATTACTTTACTTTCATGTGGATTTTTTAACAGGGAAACAGGCACGGGATTCAAGACCCCTCCATCAATTAATTCATAAGGTGGATGTTTTGCAGGCTGGAAGACGGAAGGAATACTTCCTGATGCTCGGATTGCCGCATACAAGCTTCCGTTTCTAAAAATTATTTCTTCCCCGGTTTTGTAATCCACTGCATTGCAAGAAAAAGGAATGGATAAATCCTCGATCTGGCAATCCTTGACCACTCTTTTCAAGGCGTTGTAAACTCTCTCACCTTTGATAAAACCACGACTGGAAAAGGTAAAGTCCATCAAGGAAAATACATCAATTCGATCCAAATGGCAGATCCAATCTTTAAACTCCTCCAGCTTTCCTGCAGCATACATTCCTCCTACCAAAGCACCTGCGGAACAACCGGCAATTTCAGCAATATGGTACCCTCTTTTTTCCAACTCTTCGATCACACCCACATGCGCTAATCCCCTTGCACCACCGCTACTCAAAACCAAAGACACTGATTTCCTATCTGACATTTTTTTCAAGGAATAATAAACTAAATTGAAGCAGAAAATTTCAAACGAAAGTACACATTATGAGCCAATTTAAACCCTTTCACCTGGCTTTCCCGATCAGGGATATTGAAGAAACCCGTGCATTTTATGGGGATTTGTTGGGATGCGATATTGGAAGAAGCACAGATAAATGGATCGATTTCAATTTTTTCGGTCACCAACTTTCTGCACATATCAAACCAGAAGAGCTAGCACTTGCCAAAACCAATGCAGTAGATGGAAAAAATGTGCCTGTTCGCCATTTTGGAGCGATTTTACCTTGGGATGAATGGCATGCTTTGGCAGATAAATTGAAGGACCATGGAATTGAATTTGTGATCGAACCCTATATCCGATTTAAGGGTGAAGTAGGGGAACAAGCTACCATGTTTTTCCTTGATCCTTGTGGCAATGCATTGGAATTCAAATCCTTTCAAGACGAAACTCAAATTTTCGCGAAATAAATTATTTGAGATTGAAGACTTTTTATCTACAAAATAAGATAAACAGGAAAATCATTTACCAAGACCAAGTGCTCTATTATTTCAGTGGAACCTCCTATTTGGGAATTGATCTTGTTCCTGAGTTTCGAGAAAATCTAATTATCGGCATGGACCAATATGGATTAAACCATGGTCTAAGCCGGATAAACAACATACGGCTTCAAATTTTTGAAGAATTTGAAGACTTTTTTGCTAAAGAAGCAGGTGCAGCAGCAGCTATTGTCATGAGTAGCGGTTACCTATCTGGGATGGCGGCCTTACAATATCTGAAGCCAAAAGCTCAGCAAATATGGGTTGCTCCAGATACACACCCTGCGATTCTACCCATTAATCTAAAACCAAGCCCCAAACAAAGTTTTCAGGATTGGAAAGATTCCTGTATTGAAAAATCAAAATCCCTAAAAGATCAAAGAATACTGATTTTAGGCAATGCTGTTAATCCCATGATCCCTGAAATTCATGATTACAGCTGGTTAGAGGTTCTTGCTCAATCCAACGAAGTAACCTTACTCTTGGATGATAGCCATGCATTTGGAGTTTTGGGATACGAAGTGTTTGGCACCTATTCTCAATGGAAGGATTTACCCATCCATTTGATGGTTACAGGATCTCTTGGAAAAGCGCTGGGGCTGCCAGCTGGCATAATACTTTCCAATCAACAAATGATTGATGAAATAAAACAACTTCAAATCTATGGAGGTGCCTCTCCTTGTCCTCCAGCATACCTTCATGCGTTTTTGAAATCACAAGAGATTTATAAAGACAGAAGAAGTCGCTTATTCCAGCTGATCAAATATTTTGGACAAAAAAATGAGATGCCTGAGCATGTTTATGGCTTAAGCAATTATCCAACTTTTACCTATCAACCTGGGAGTTGGGCTGAAAAACTGGAACAGAAAAATTACATCACCTCTTCTTTTCCTTATCCTACCTCCGATGACCAAACCGTCAATAGAATTATTTTATCTGCATTTCATACAGCGCGCGATATTGATACGCTTTGGTTTCATCTTAAAGAAATATCAAATAGCATATAAGTCTTATTTATGAAAAAGTTTGTTTTCATTATTCTCTCGATTTACTGTTTTTCTTCTTGCACTTCAGAACCTGAAAATCCATTCGAAGGTGATGTAAGCAACTACCCTGTTCTTCAAAAAGTATTGGAAAACAAAGAACAATATCAAGTACAAATACTCTTTACCCAAATTGACAGAAATGAACATGGCATTCCCATGTTTACCAATTATAGTTTCAACCTAGATGATGATCGGTATTTTTATCCAGCCTCAACGGTAAAACTTCCGATCGCCTTGCTTGCTTTGGAATGGCTGGAGGAAAACGCTGTGGATAACTTGGATAAAGAAACGATTTTCTTGGTCGATTCGGTTCGTCCATCCCAAATTCCAGCCTATGTGGATAATTCTTCTAATGACTCTCTTCCAAGTATTGCTCATTACATCAAAAAAATACTTTTGGTTTCTGATAACGATGCCAATAATCGGCTCTATGAACTTCTAGGACAAGAATATATCAATGAAAAACTGAAAGAGAAAGGCCTGTGGAAAACTGTCATTAGCCAACGACTTTCATTTCCAATTTCGGCCGAAGAAAATCGGTATTTTAATCCTATTCGCTTTGTGGATAAGTCAGGAAATACACTTTTGGAAATTCCTGAAAGACATACAGAAAAAATCTATTCCGTGGATCCAAAACCCTTGTTGGGAAAGGCACATATGGTAGGAGATTCCTTGATCAATGAGCCCATGGACTTTACCTACAAAAATAAATTTGCTCTTTCTGATCTACATGGAGTAGTCCAAAGAATTGTTTTTCCCAATGCATTTCTAGAAAGTGAACGTTTTCATATTTCTGAGGGAAATAGAAAATTTGCGTTGAAATATATGAGTATGTTTCCTGGAGAAAGTGACATTCCGAAGTATGATTCATCCGAATTTTACGACGGATATTCTAAGTTTTTCAAATTCGGAAATTCAGAAAATCCTATTCCAAAAAACTTTAGAATTTTCAATAAAACAGGTTGGTCTTATGGCTACATGATAGACGGAAGTTACTTTTTGGACCTGGAAAAAGGAGTAGAGTTTTTCGTTTCAGCCATCGTTTATTCCAATGAAAATGAAACTCTCAATGACAACATCTATGAATATGAGGAGATTGGAAAACCATTTTTTGCCGAGCTGGGGGAATACCTGTACCAAAAGGAGTTGGATAGAAAGAAATTAATTCAGCCAGACTTGAGTGAATTTAAGTTTGATTATTGATGGAAAGAAAAACCAGATTCCAACGTTCATTTACTCCTCATATTAAATTTTGGAGTAAAATAACTTTGCCTGGAGCCATATTTTGGACCTTTGGATATTATTCGATTAAACACCGAACATTTTCCTCTGATTTTCTAAAAGATTCGGATTTTTACCTCATTTTTTTCGCATTGCTAATAGTATGGTCCATTGGGAATTATTACTTCATTTATAAACCCAACCTAGGACAAAACAAGAAAAATGAATTCTAAAAAGCCTCCATTTATCTACCAATCCTTCTTTAAATTCTGGTTGGTTATTGTACTTCCTGCTTGTATTGCTGCCTTGACCGTATCGAAACTATATTATAACGGTACAATCAATTCTGAACCACTATCCCAACCTTCCACATGGTTTTATTTTATCTTCATTCAGGTAATCCTGGGGTTTTTCTCTTATCTCTGGGTGTATCGAGCTAAGGCTAAGTCTTTTCGAAAATGAGTTTATTTTTTGGGAGAATACATGACTCCAGCACGAACTGCCAATTGCAAGTCATTTTCTCTTGGAGGAATGGGACAGGCATACCCATCGGAATAGGCACAAAATGGATTATAGGCTTTATTGAAATCCAATTCCATGGTATCGCCAGAAGGAATTTTCAAATCCATATATCTGCCTCCACCATAGGTTTCAGTTCCATTCGTCAAATCTGTAAAGGGTAGAAAAAGGTAGTCCTCATACTTTTCCTGGGTCCTTAAGACATGGCTTTGATAAACATTTAAGCGATATTCCTTCCCTTCCAATGAAAAGATCAATACTCCATACACATCATAATCTTTGATAGAATTTGCGGTTGTTTTCATTTGAAATAGACTTCTTGGCGGAAGTTTATCAAATTTTGCAATAACTCTAAAGTGTTCATCAACAGGATAAAAAGGAAGTCCTTTAAACTCCTTTCTTTCCTTGGAAGAAAGAGGTGATTCATCCGGATTTTTAAATTCTGCATTAAGCGCTTCCTGAAATTCTGAAATTGATTGGATATATTCTTGCCCCAAGGCTGAAACAGAAAGAAAGGAAAACACAAAGGCTAAAAGCAGTAAATTTTTGATCATCTCGGATGTGGATAAGCACCAAAAGCCTAATTTAAGGAAGGAATTCTTCAAATCATTTATATTTAGAATATGCAATTTCCCAAGCTACCCAAACAACCACTTTTTATCGCCTTGCTTTTCGCACTTCCTTATGGCGCAATCTCCCAAACATTGGCAGAAAAATTAGGCTATTCCAAAGAAGATAAATTACTCATCATCCATGGAGATGATGTAGGAGTAGCTCACTCTCAAAATATGGCCACCTTTGAGGCTTTGAAAAAGGGCTTGGTCACTTCCACCAGTATGATGGTTCCTCCGGCTTGGTCTGCAGAAGTAGAGGTGTTGGCGAAAGATATTCCAGATGCAGATATTGGTATTCATATCACCTTGACAAACGAATGGGAAAACTTCAATTGGCCTCCAAAAGCAGGAAGGTCAATGGTGCCTGGACTAAGCAACGAACAAGGATTCATGTACCCAGATTGTCCTCCAGTCACAAAAAATGCCAGCCCAGAAGAAGTAGAGATTGAAATCAGAGCACAAATCAAAGCCGCTAATCAAATGGGAATACAACCTACCCATTTGGATTCCCATATGGGCTGCATTTTTTATGGTAGACCTGAATATATGAAGTCCTATTTGAAAATTGCTCAAGAACTGAAGATCCCAGCAATGGTCAATACACAAATGATGGAAGGAATAATCAAACCCAACCAAGCGCTATTTGAAGGGATCAACTTGGAGAAAATTCCGGTCATCAATGAAATCATCATGGCCAATCCAGAGGATTATGAAGCTGGAATGGAAGAGTTTTACACCAATAAATTAGAAAATCTAAAACCAGGAGTACATGTGCTTTTGGTGCATTTGGCATTTGATGATGAGGAAATGAACGCCATAACCGCAGGTCATACTACCTACCATGCCCCATGGCGACAAGAAGATTTTAATTTCTTCACAAGCGATCAGGCAAAAAAACTGATTCAGGAAAATAACATTAAGCTGATCACCTGGAAGGAAATAGGGAAAATACTCTAGCATTTGAAAAGAATTAATCTGAGGGATCTTTTAAGAAAAGGCCTATTGACAATTGGAAGTATCTTCTTGTTTTACAGATCAGGAGAACTGGTGATGGGCTGGAATAAAGCTCAATCCCATGACAGTGTAGAGGCTCTAATTATTTCATTTTTAGCAAACCTCTTCATATTGGGTGCATTTGCTTTTGCAGGATTTGCTTGGCCTACCTATCAACTCCTTCCAGAAAAGTACTATAAAATCAAGAATCCACATGGGTTGGTTTCATTTTCAAGAAAAATAGGAATCGGGATCTACCAAAAATTCCTCTTGAATACTTTTTGGAGAAATAAGGACCAACGGCGAGCCTATTTCAATGGGACCAAATCAGGAATAAACCATTGGATCATGGAGTCAAAAAAGGCAGAGTTTGGCCATCTAATTCCTTTCATCCTCCTATTTCTATTAAGCGTTTGGAGCTTGCTATTGGGCTTTTGGAAAATGGCCTTCATCAACCTAATAATGAATGTTTTAGCTAATTTTTACCCGATTCTCCTTCAAAGAACCCATCGAGCCCGATTAATCCCTATACTTAAAAGGATTAAAGATTCAGCCAATAATTCAGTTTAAATACCAAAGAACGCTGTTTTGGGGTAAAAGAATCAGGGAAATAATTATCCGTATAAACGAGGAAGAAGTCTGAAACAGGGGCAAATCTCCATTGCAAACGCGTATTGATGTTCAAATTATCAATTTGATTATTGTATTGGATGAAGGTGGTCCAGAAGAGTTTCTTGGTAAAGGTCAAGTCTATCCTAGGTCCTACCAATACCAGGTCGGCATCATTTTGAGGCTCTGGAAGTCGGATTCTTGCATAATTAAAGTTCATGGAAATATTAGCTTTATTTCCAATTCTAAGTCCCATCTCACTAACTACTCGCTGAAAATCACCTGTATAGTATTGACCAGCCTCAGCCTCTAGTTTTATTAAAAACAGATTTCTCGGATTACTACTGTATTCCAATTGAAGTGTTTTGGTTTTATAATCTGTGCCTGCAGGAAGTTTTTCTCCACCAGTCCGAGTTGGGTCAAAATCTTGAAAGAGATAGACATACCTGTTTTTTTGAGTCAGTGTAATAGTAGAAAAGGAATTGAATTGCACATTATAACTCAAATTGATATCTCTATCAGTTGTCCCAATAGTTTCATTCCACAAGCCTTCATATTCCACCTTTGGTCCATGTCGATTGATCAAGTTAGAATTTGGGTAAAATAAATAGGCTATATCTGGGTTAAATCGCTTATAATTTGACCTGGGAACATATCCGACTTCAGGATTAAAATCTTCTCCTACATCTCTGTAGCTCAAACTCCAGGCCCAATGGATATCATTGAATAAGATATATGCATTAAAAGAGTAGGGTTTTACCGTTTCCTTAGACTCAAAAGTCCTGTGATAGAATGCTTTCCCAGTCCATTTTCCGTCCGCTGAATTCAGGTTATAATCCACACCCAATAAACGGTTGTATTCATTGGGGTTGAATAGCGACTGATTTTCGTCCAGGGCAAGGGATTCACGATCTACGAAGATCACCCCAATATTGGAGCGGGTAAAAATCTTTTTTTGAAGGGCAACCACAGAGAAGTTCTTTCCTGAAATTCCTGCCTCGTTATCCGTGGCAGTTTGCATATTCATCACACCCAAACGCCAATCTTCATTGATTTTACCACTCAATCGGGCACCATAAATAATTTTACTTTGGACATTTTGGCCTGTAGCTGAATCGATATCCACTCCAATTCTTCTGGAGAAGAATGGTCTGGATTGTCTAGAGCCAAAACTGTCAAAGAGGTCGGCATTTTCTAGGAAAAATTGTCTTCGCTCTGGAAAGAAGATTTCGAAACGATCCAAATTCGTCACCTGCTGATCCACTTCCACTTGTGAAAAGTCCGGATTGAATGTCAAATCTAAATTCATTGCCGGGCCAATTCCGACCTTTGCATCTCCCCCGAAAGCTGGAGAAAAACTCTCAGAAGTATTTTCCAGGTAATTTTTAGAAGTTTTCCCTGCCACATAAGGAATCAAGGAAATATTTGCCGAGTTTTTCCGTAGAGGTTCTTCAAAGATCAATTTCCTATTAAATGCAGTAGAAATAATGGATAAGTTTCTAGGAATTGGTGACCATGTACTTCGCTCTCCGGTATGGCTATCTATCCGATAAAAATTCACATTCCAGTTTTGTGTTCCATCCTTGAAACGAATAGTGGATAATGGGATGATGGCTTCTACTTGCCAATGGGTATCATAAATTTTTGCTTCGGCATACCATTTATTATCCCAAGCTAAACTCAAATCTTCACTTCTAATTCCTCCATTGGCCAAAAGCCCTTCTCTTTGAACGCCATAGGGGTTGACTCCAAATTGAAATGCATTGGTTTTATCATTAAATGTGTCAAATACAAAGGTAATCCCATCGTTCTGCTGACCCCGATAATCTCTCCTCAAGGAAGTAGAGACATATTCTCTTGGGCCATTGTTTTCCATGATTGCCGCGATATATAGGTTGTTATCATCAAAGGCAATCTTCACTTGTGTATTGACCACAGACAAAGATGTATCCGAAGGAAAATACTGCATAAAATCTGTATTCCAACCTTCTGGGTCCAACCATATCTCCTCGTCCAATTCTCCATCTAAATCAATGGGTTGATTTAGCTTAAATGCAAAAGCATTAGCGTTTTGTTTATTTTGAGAAAACGCCGTTCCCATTCCAACAAGGAATGCAAATAAAAGGAAAATATAAGTTCGCATAGTTCGGGGATACCTTACAAAAGTATCGTCAATCCATTACGATCTTACTTTTATTATACCAATGGCGATATTTTATAATTTTAGGGAGCCATTTTAATACGGCTCTCCAAAAGCAGTAAGGATTAAATTTCTTGGTGACGCATGAAGCCTAAATTCACATAAATACACTCCTTGCCACATACCTAGCCCTAATTTTCCATTCGAAATGGGAATTTGCAAGTGTGAATCAAAAAAACTGGCTTTTATATGAGCCGGCATATCATCTGGTCCCTCATAGGTATGAATAAACCGTGGGTAGTCCTCCGGAATCAATTCATCCACAAAGGTTTTGAAATCAGTTCTTACAGTGGGGTCCGCATTTTCATTGATTGTGAGAGCAGCAGATGTATGCTGAATGAAGATTTGGAGAAACCCGACTTTTATCTTCTTGATTTCCGGAAATTCGCCTTCGATTATATCGGTGATTAAGTGATATCCCGCAGGATAAGGCGACAATCGTATTTTTTGCTGAAAAAACTTGGTCATTCCCAAATGTAAATTCTCCAAACTAAATAAAAAAAGGAGGTCTAACCCTCCTCTAGCTTAATTTTGTTTATTGAAATATAACTTGGGGCCCTCACAAGCATCCCAGGTACCCGTCAATTGTCCTTTGCTGTTAATGAAATAATCCTCCGTACTGGTGGCACAGCTATGAATCAATAAGCTGTTTTTCGAGGTATACATGAATTTATAACGTTTCAGACCATCGGAAAAGCTTTCCTCATAGGTACCCTTCAATTCATATTCTCCTACTTTTTTGGAAAAACTACCATCAGGCAATAGAGAATAAACGTAGGCTGAATCTTGAATATTGGTATATTCTAAATCTCCTGAAACCTCCACTTGATAACCCGCCAAAGCCCATTTTTGAGTCTCATCCCGAGGCTCGGGCATATCATTAAAATCACAGGAAAAGGCAATAAGTACAAGGAATGCAAAAATAAGGGACTGTTTCATTGGTTTAATCTTTTGAGTAAGCGCATTCGATTTTACTCAAGTTCTTTGCCAAGATTATTCCAACCCTTGATTCACATTATTATTTCTTGCTTTTTTTCGCCTCCGGATTGTATTTTAAGGCCATTTCCACCCAAAAATCCCAATCTGCATCAAGGTCAAATCCCTCAGGATCAACAAAAACAAACCCTTTCATTGGCCTACCAGTAAATTCCATACTTCGACAACCTGTCCTTTTCATACACATTTCCTGTGCAGATTCACCCACTCTAACCATGAGCTGGTCTTTTCCAGTATTCTTATCTTTATTGAGGCCCATGCACATCTTTTCATTCACCATGAACACCAATCCTCCCATCATCCTCTTCGCCTCAAAATTAAGTCCTCTGCCTTGTAGGCTTTGAATCATTCTTTCCGCAAGAAATTCATCGTAAGCCATGGTCCTTAAATTTTGGAAATAAAGTTTTCAAGTACCCCAATCTCATCTATACCTATCCTAACCCGATCACCTTCTTCCAAGGTAAATTCATCAGGAACGATCCCGGTTCCAGTCATTAGAAAACATCCTATTGGGAATGTATTGGCTCTAAAAAGCCATTCAGCTAATTCTTGAGGCTTTCGCTTCAATTGAGATAGTGCCGTTTCTCCCGTAAATGCCAACTGACCCTCACGAAATATTTCCAACCTGATTTTTACATCTTCAGCTAAGATCTCATCTTGAACTAAAATGCAAGGACCAATGGCAGCACATCCTTGATATACCTTAGCTTGAGGCAAATACAATGGATTTTCTCCTTCTATACTTCGACTGCTCATGTCGTTACCAACGGTAAATCCTTGAATTCTACCTGCCGGCGAAATCAATAGCGTAAGTTCAGGCTCAGGCACGTCCCATGTTGAGTCTTTCCTAATATTTAGTTTCCCCCCAGGAGGTGAAACCCTACTTGCTGTAGCTTTGAAAAAAAGCTCCGGTCTATCAGCTGCATAAACTTTATCATAAAAATCTGCTCCCCCAGCATCTTGGCTTTCTTCCATTCTGGCAGTTCTACTTCGAAAATAAGTAACACCAGCAGCCCAGATTTCCTGATCCCCCATTGGAGATAATAAACCTACATCCAGCAGTTTTTGGGCTTCTTCCTCTTTTAATTCACGCCAACCTTTGGATTCAAAATTTAAATATTCCTTCAAATTTTCTCTTCCCAATAGTTCATTCCAATGAAGACTAGGGCCCAAAAAATAGGTAGCATCCTTTTCAAGAAGTGTTCCCGAAGGAAGTTTGTAGATTTTCATAGGTTTAAGGGTTTGTTGAACAAGAAATTTAATGAAAAGAATTGGGAAGCTTATCGAATGATCAGCTGAATTTGACAATAAAGGATTGCAAAAACCCATTTCCCCATTACCTTTGCAACAAGATCATAAGGGGTGCCTAAATAATTCGGGCTGAGATCATACCCATAAGACCTGATCCGGGTAATGCCGGCGAAGGGAAGTGAGCAGCATAACATAGTACCAAATCGAATTCGCAAACAGGCGCCGTTGCGCTTTCAATTTTGTACAAGTTGTGCATTCGGGTAAACAATCAAGGAAGACTTCCCCTAAGTTTTCTCATGTTTCACCTCAATATCCCGCAAGGGAAAAACACATGAAAAAATTAATGCTAAATCTGGCTTTTTGTCTATTGGCAGTTTCTGCTTGGGCACAGGAAAGTCTAAAAGGAAAAATCTTGGACGCAAGTTCCGGAGAACCATTAATCGGTGCTTCTGTATGGGCCGAAACTCAAGGTAGAGGAAGCGTAACGGATGAAAACGGAAATTTCTCGATCACCAAGCTGAAGGCAGGGGAGATCCAACTTCGGGTTTCTTATGTAGGGTTTGAAAGCTTAAAACAAAGTTTGACGTTACCTTACTCAGGTGATTTGATTTTAAAACTCCAACCTACAGAGCTACTGACAGAGGAGTTTATTGTCTCTGCTACAAGAGCTTCAGCTACTACACCGACTACTTTTCAGACCATCGACAAAGCAGAACTCTCCAAAAGAAACTTAGGGCAAGACATCCCTATTCTCCTCAATTTTACTCCTTCCGTGGTGACTCATTCAGATGCAGGAGCAGGAATTGGATATACTGGATTGCGGATCCGGGGATCTGACCAAAGCAGAATCAACGTTACCGTAAATGGTATTCCCATGAATGATGCGGAGTCTCATGGGGTGTTTTGGGTAAATATGCCTGATTTCGCTTCTTCGGTAGACAATCTTCAAATTCAACGAGGTGTAGGTACCTCTACCAATGGAGCGGCTACCTTTGGAGCAAGTTTGAATTTTCAGACAGATACACGTCAAGATGATCCGTATGCCGAGATTTCCAATTCTGTTGGATCATTCAACTCTTGGAGACATACTGTAAAGGCAGGAACGGGTCTTTTGAACAATCGTTTTGCGGTAGATGCTCGACTTTCCAAAATAACTTCTGATGGCTATGTAGATCGTGCATTTTCCGATTTAAAATCCTTTTTTGTTTCAGCTGGATATTATGGAGAAAACCATGTCCTGAAATTGAATGTGTTCTCTGGAAAAGAACAAACCTATCAATCCTGGTGGGGCCTACCGGAATCAAAATTAGAGGATGATAGAACCTGGAATTATTACACCTATGATAATGAAACTGATAATTACCAACAGGATCATTACCAATTAATTTATACTGGTAAAATTGGTTCCAATTGGAAAACCAATGCAGCACTTCACTATACCTATGGACGTGGATACTATGAACAATACCGTGAAGATGATGATTTTGCAAGCTATGGCTTACCTGATGTCGTGATTGGAGAAGAGATCATTTCCAGTACCGATATTATTAGAAGAAGATGGTTGGATAACGATTTCTTCGGAGGAATTGCCTCCATCAATTATATCTCAGATAATGGAAAATGGGACGTGATTCTTGGTGGGGGAGCCAATCGATACGATGGAGATCACTTTGGAGAAATTATTTGGGCAAGAATAGCAGGAGCTACACAAATACGAGATCAATATTATTTCAACAATGCAGTCAAAGATGATCGAAATATCTACTTAAAAGGGACCTATGAACTTAGCCCTGGTTTGAACCTATTTGGAGACTTGCAAGTGCGCAATATTGATTACACATTTTATGGAGTCAATGATGACCAACGGATTGTGGATGGTCAACAAAGCTATACCTTCTTCAACCCTAAGTTTGGTTTTAGCTACGAACAAAGCTCAGGGGAAGTGTGGTATGCCAGCTATGCTGTCGCCAATAGAGAGCCAAAAAGATCTGATTTTACTGATAATCCTATTACAGAAATTCCAAAACCAGAACGCCTCAATAACATTGAAGCAGGTGTAAGAGCACAAAAAGGAAGGTTTAGCTACAATGCCAACTTCTATTATATGGACTACAAAGACCAATTGATTTTAACAGGTCAGATCAATGATGTCGGAGCCTATATTCGAGAAAATGTAGCTGATTCTTACCGTGCAGGAATAGAGCTTTCAGGTGCTATTCAAGTAGCAAAGGCTTGGGTCTTGGGAGGAAATGTTACCTTCAGTCAAAACAAAATCAAAAATTTTACGGAGTACATAGACGATTACAGCGAGTCCGAATTCCAGCAGATTTCGAATACCTATGAGAATACTGACATCGCATTTTCTCCTAACACCATTGCTTCTGCTACAATAGAATACAAACCTATTGATCATTTATCCATCAACTGGATGTCTAAATATGTAGGAAAGCAATACCTGGACAATACTAGTAATGATGCCAGATCTCTTGACTCATTCTTTACAAATGATTTTAGAATTAGCTACCAAGTTCAGCCTAGGTTCTTCAAAAGTTTAGAAGTAAATCTTTTGGTCAATAATATTTTCAATGAAATGTATGAGCCGAATGGCTATACGTTTAGCTATTACATTCCTGGAGATTCTGGAAGAGAATTGGTTACAGAAAACTATTATTACCCGATGGCTGGAACCAATTTTATGCTGGGATTGAATTTGAAGTTTTAAGTAAAAAGTCAAAGCACTGAATTTCTCCAAAAATTTTGGGAAAATCAGTGCTTTTTTTCCATCACGAAGATGTACAGGTCAAATCTCCAATCCCCTCTTTATTCTTTCTAAAGCAGCAACTGCATCCTTTTCTTTTGCAAAATCAAGTGCTAAAAACTTGGTTCCATTAGCAATTAAAACACACTTGTAGATTGTGATATCTTGTACTAACGTAGGACTAATTCCGTTTGGAGTATTTTTACTTCTATAACTATGTATTACCAGTTCTGCTCTCTCAATTGGTAGTAGTTCTTGCCATGTTCCTAATTTAATCCAAAAGATGCTTTGATATTCTTTATACCTTCTTTTGTCAAAATCAAGGAGGGTTCCGGAATAAATTGAAACCATGATCAGCCCTATTATCAATGCTCCGCCTCCCACCAATCCTATTTTTTGTGGTTCTGTACTTACCACAATAAAAAATGGAACAATTAATACAAGAGCTCCTGCCGCGATTAAAATGAGGCCCAATAAACGGGGCCCCATGATTCCAGCCGTTTCATTTTTGTGATTGAATTGGGACAATTCGATTTTGGGGTTAGGCACCTAAATGTTTTTAGGAAGAATGGAATGGTAAAATTTTTTACGATCACCTACGGGAAATAGACTTAGTCCGGAAACACACTTTTATCCATTCCTGGTACGATGCGAAGGGCATTTTTGTAATACAGTTTCTTTAACACTTCATCAGAAAGTCCTAAGCCATACATTGCCCAAAAGGCATGATATTTTTTGTAGTAGGGGAAATACTCATCGTCCGTTTCCAGTACTCTGAAATAAGTATAATACTCTTCCTTGTTGTAGGCATCTTTTCCAAAAAGTACTCTATCCTGATATTTCTCAAAAAACTCATGGGCTCTTTTAGGCTGTCTTCCAAATTCTGCAATGACAGCACCTATTCCGAAATTCACATTGGGAAATTTATCCAAATGTGCGGAAGCTGCATCTAAATCATTCGCCATCCAACCCATATGAGCATTGATAAAGGTCGTTTCAGGATGCTTTTCAAAAACATGGTGCTGCTCTGCAATGATTTGTTCAAAAGGAGCCGGATTATCATCCCCTCTTTTCCGGTTGGGATGTGTCTTCAATTCCAACCAACGTTCATTATTGGCGTCCATTTCCTGCCAAAATTGAGCTGGATCCGCTGAGTGGATAATCACAGGAATTCCTAATTCACCCGCTTTTGCCCAAACAGGGTCTAAATCAGGATGGTCTACTGGAACCCGATTCCCATTGATGTCTTTTACATTCAAACCGAGACTTTTATAAATTTTTAATCCACTGGCACCAGCTTGAACATCCTCTTCCAGTTCTTTAACTGCAATTCTTGTCCAGTTTTCATCTCCAAAACCGGCAAAATTCAAATTGGTAAATACCATAAATCTCCCAGGTGCATAGGTATTAAATTCTTGGATCATGGATTTGATATATTCCTGCTGGGAATTACTGTCCCCTCGTCCAAAACCTCGCCCACTCAGATTGACCAAAACACCCATATTGAGTTCATCCATCTCGGAAACCAGTTGATCTATTTTCTGCTCATTGATTCCCCCTTGATGACTATGAATATCTACAAAAGGGTATTTGGCTCTTTGAACTGGATGCTCAGGCACCTTGAGGGTGGATGGCGGATTGTACTCTTCAAAACTCATTTCTTGAGCTTTGGAAACGGTGGAAAATCCTATAAAAATTGCGGCTGCATACCATCTAAAATTGAGAAGTATAGATTTTTTCATAAAGGAAGAAGGGTGTAAGTAAACTATTTGGCTGAAAATTAATTAATCACAAAACAATAACTTGTGAAACGAATGCTTTTAAATTTTGGTTGGAACTTTCTTGAAAAAACACAAAATAAACAAAAAGTCCCAAGCTGAATAACTTGGGACTTAATGATTGTATTGCAATAGAATTACCTTCCAGTTCCTCTTTGAATGGTTTGTCCAAAAAATATTGCATTCAGGTACAACTTATTGGTTCCAAACCAAAAAGCCCTAAAATTCATATTATCAGCAAACCCAACAATTCTTCCTCCACCTAAAGAAGATATACGTATCACTCCACCATTTTTTAATCCTTCTAAGTTTGACGGGTGGATATACCCAGAGGCCAAAGGATTGTCCGTGTAAACTAGTGGATTTGCATAAGGATTCTCCGAAGGTTCCATGAATTGATTATCATTTCGGAATGTATGAATATCCGCATCTGTATACCCATAACCTATTGGATGCGTAATGTCCAGTTTCGCATTAAAAATAGCGCCACCTGTTACCTTTGCTCCAGTAGCATTATCATAATCTGCATAGCTTTTTTGTAGTCCTTGTTCAGTCTCTGGCAATTCTTTAAAAGAAAAAGATCCTACTTCATTTTGAGCAAGGAAACGGACAGCTCCTCCTTTGGCAACCAACGTTCCTCCCTTGGACACCCATTCTTTTAAAACTGCTGCACCAGACTTACCTAAGCCATTATATCGCCCATCAGGCATTAATACAACATTATACTTATCCAAGGTATTCCCACCAATGGCATCCATAGGGAGTAAAGTTATCGCCATTCCCATTCGTTGGTCCAATAAATGCCATATCTCTCCAGCTTCGTAACTATTAACTCCACCCTCAACCAACAAAGCGATTTCCGGTTTGTCTAACGGCTCAGTAAAAGTGGAACCCATATTAATTCCAGAGGTATATCCCGTATTGATCGCGAAGATATCCACATTGGAAGATGCTGCGATTTCATTTAATTTATGATACATGGCATTTTCATCCAATCCAGAATCTCCTTTACCTATTAAAATGGTACCTCTTCCAAAAGTCTTACCATCAGGAGTACTGAATTCCGCGTGGGCCACCCGCACCAAAAATCCTGCATTCATTAGTTTGTTTGCTGCCTTTGGGGCATAGTACCCTGTCCATTCCATAGCATACTGATAAGCACCTGGGGCTCCAATTACCTTTCCTGGAGCCAGAACCAAATTACTTTTATCCACCTTTTCAACATTTGCCAAATTCAAAATTCGACTATTTAAGGCCTGATAATCCAGGTTGAAAGCCATAGGATAAGTCCAAGCAGAAATGTCATAGAAAAGGCTGTCCTGAAAAGAGGTTCTGGTTTCAAACATGGCCTTAATTAGACGGTATTGTGGTTGATTGGCCGGAACTATATAAGAATTCTCTTTCTTAAATTCCTGCCCATTCAAAGTCACATCTTCTTTGAGACTGTACAC
Organism: Algoriphagus halophilus; assembly: GCF_900129785.1. Taxonomy (NCBI): domain Bacteria; kingdom Pseudomonadati; phylum Bacteroidota; class Cytophagia; order Cytophagales; family Cyclobacteriaceae; genus Algoriphagus; species Algoriphagus halophilus. The sequence continues at coordinate 916,181 of NZ_FSRC01000002.1, read as the reverse complement.
TTCGATATCATGCTGGAGAATTAAATCCGCTAAGTGATAGCTTCGAGCTAGATCTTCTTTGCTCCCAAAAATGTAGGCTTTGTTAACATCCGCATCACTTTCGGTTTTGATCTCAGAATAAAAATCCTTCATCCATTGATTCAGCTCCTCACGCATTTCTTTAGCAGCCTGATAGGAGGATAGATTAGCTGTAAACTGGTTTCTAATGGTAAATGGAAAGCTCAACATTCCATAGTCAGTTTTTTGTAAGTGTCCTCTGGAACTTGCCTGCTCAAATAAAATACCGATGGAGCCTTGCACATCTGGGTAAGTAGAGCCCTTTCCATAATAGAAATCATCGTAGTTCTCTTGGTTATAGTACAAGGAACCTATTTGATCCAAGGCTTTGGCATGGTACTCACCGATCTTTTTGGTTAACTCAAAATTCTTTTGTGGAGTAAGAGGGTGCATTCTTGCAGGAACTCCCGGCTGGAAAAAGAATGTACTATTGCTTCCCATTTCATGGAAATCCAAATGGATGTTAGGAAGCCAATCCTGAAACACCCTCACGCGATTCCTGGATTCAGGATGCTGAACTGGCAACCAATCTCTATTTAAGTCAAACCAGTAATGATTGGTTCTTCCTCTTGGCCAAGCTTCATTATACTCTCTTCCGTTCGGATCTCCATTTAGGTTGTAAGATTTATGAGAATTGACCCATGAGGCAAATCTGTTTAGTCCATCTGGATTGATTGCCGGATCTAAAAGTAAAATGATGTTATCCAATTCAGGTCCCACTTCATTGGCAGCTGCAAAATGGTAGATAGCCAATAGGGAAGAATTTGCACCACTTGGTTCATTTCCGTGGACTGAATATCCCATAAACATGACTATTGGCATGGAGTTAATATCCACAGAAGCCGCTGGATCTCTAAGTTTGGCTCTTTCTGCCTTGATTTGATCAATTTTACCATGATTGGCAGGAGAAGTGATGGTCAGTAAAACCTGAGGCCTTTTTTCATAAGTTCTTCCGGTTTCTTCGATCGTCACTCGATCAGAGGCTTCTGCTACTGCCTTCATATACATTACTAACTGGTCATGGCTCACATGCCATTCACCCACCTCATAACCCAGCACCTCTTTCGGTGTAGGAATATTGGAATCATAGGTAAAACCTTTCGGCAAATAATAGCTCAAGTCCACTTGAGCATAGCTAAAAAGGGCAAAAACGGTCAATAAAAACGACAAAACAGCCTTTTTCATGTGATTAAATTGATTTAAATGAGCCACATGGAATCTCGCAGATTGGGTATTCAAACCATTGTCCAACAAGGTTTATGCTCGATTTCATATAGATAGATGGATTAAAACTTTCGACTAAATTCCTACTTTCATTCTTTAAAAAAAACTAAATTGGTTTAATGGTTAAAATAATTGAAGAAGCCCTATGGATTTGATAGTACCATCAAATGGTCTATCCTTCTGGCAACTCGGAAGTTTATTATTTCTAGTCGGCTATTTCGGATTTACATGATATGTCCTCACCAATCTGATTCGATCTGATTTCCGAGGCCATCCTATGAAATTGATTTGGGCACTGGTGATTTTAATGGTCCCTACCCTTGGTACATTTCTTTACATCAGGATGAATCAAATGACCAAAAAGGATTTTAGAAGGTTTGAGCCTAATTTTTCAAAACACAGAAATTAATACATGACATTTCACTTTATTCAAAACATGGGAGGAGGACTGATCTTCTTCTTTATGATTTTTGGCCTGATTTACACCATATTATGGATTTATTGTTTGGTTGACATCATTCGATCAGAGTACAAGGATGCGAACATGAAACTGATATGGTTAATCATTATCTTATTTGCCCAGGTTATTGGGCCTATCATTTATCTTATCTTGGGAAAAAGCACGAAAACAAGTTAAAAATATGTTTGGAATAGGAATTATTGGCCTTGCCATCTATGCATACACCATCTATGATGTGGTCATCAGTAACTTTCATAATTCAACTGACAGGCTCATTTGGCTACTGATCGTAGTTTTGGTCCCTTTTCTAGGAACCATCCTATGGTTTTTGATCGGAAGAGGAAAAAGAATTTAAAGATTCCTAGCGGTGGAAAATATCCTTTAATGCTGGAATGAGCATTGGAAACTCATATTCAAAACCGGATTTTTGAATTTTTGAAGAAGAAACCCGATTGCCACCCAAAACCATCACAGCCATCTCTCCTAAGATTAGGCGGAGTAAAAATGCAGGGACCCCAATTCCAATAAAGGGTTTTCCTTTTGCTCTTGCTGCTTCTTGGGTTAATCTAAAATTCGTAGCCGGGTTGGGTGAAACCGCATTAAACACACCTTGTAAGGTGGTTTTTTCTAGCGCGAAAACAAACATTTTTGCTAAATCCTCAATGTGAATCCAACTCATCCATTGGTCTCCATTTCCTAAAGGAGCTGCCACAGGCGGTTTCAACATTTCTCCTAAAGCCCCTCCGTGCTCATCCAAAACAATCCCAATTCTTAAGATCACGGTTCTCAAATGAAGGCTTTCTATTTTTTTTACTTCTGCCTCCCAAGCTTTGACCACATTAGCTAAAAAATCATTTCCTTCTGGAGATGATTCCTCCATCAAATCTGTATAGGTGTTGAACCCATAAACCCCAACAGCTGAGGCTGAGATCAATGTATCTGGTTGGTTGGTTGCAGCTGCTACTGCTTTATAAATAAGTTGAGTGGATTTAGTCCTGGACTCCAGAATCAATTTTTTCCGTTCCTCCGTCCATCTTTTATCTGCGACGCCAGCACCTGCTAAATGGATAATGGCATCCGCCCACTCCATTGCTTCAGGATCGATGCTTTCTTTTTCAATATCCCAAATAAAAGATTTTTGAGATTGTTTACTTCTGCTGAGCCAAGCCACAGATTTCCCCTGTGCTTCCAACAAAGCAGTGATTCTTTGTCCAATTAGACCTGAACCTCCGGTGATAAGGATATTTTGCATAGGGCGATTTATTCGAAGTTAACCCGAAATTCGGGAAATTGTTAATTTCAAAATCTGACATTACTGTCCGACTGTTTATTCCATTTCATTTTCTATGCCTAATTTGGGCCAAACTTTAAAAAAAGGAATTGAACTTCACATCACTGGTTACTTATTTATTTCGTTGGACAGGATTTGGTTTATTGATAGGGCTACTCGCAGGAACAGCTTCTGCCTTCTTTTTAGTAGCCTTAGAATGGGCTGGTCAAACCCGTGAAAGTAACCTTTGGATCATTGCCTTGTTACCACTGGGAGGTTTTCTCATTGGGTGGACCTATTATAAGTATGCCGAGTCTTCTGTAAGAGGAAATAATCTTTTACTGGAGGAACTTTACCAAACCCATCAACCCATTCCTTTACGAATGACTCCCTTGGTACTTTTTGGGACGATCGCTACCCATCTATTTGGGGGTTCAGCAGGCCGAGAAGGCACTGCAGTGCAAATGGGGGGCTCTTTAGCGGACCAATTGACCAAATGGTTTCATTTGGCAAAAGAGGATAGAAGGATCGTTTTAATTGCCGGAGTGTCAGCAGGTTTTGCCTCTGTTTTTGGAACTCCATTGGCTGGAGCAATCTTCGCTTTGGAGTGGATGCTCAATAGAAAATTTAGATGGAAGTCAGTTTTTCCTGCTTTCTGGACAGGACTTGTAGCAAATTTTGTATGCGCAGATTTGTGGGGGGTAGGCCATACTCATTACATGATTCCAGAGGTACCTTCATTTTCAATAATCAATTTTCTTTGGATCATTCCTGCAGGAATTGCCTTTGGATTTTCAGGAAGGTTATTTGCCCAAACCACGCATTTTTTTTCTCATGTATTTTCAAAATGGGTTTCTTATCCTCCTTTTCGTCCGCTCATTGGCGGACTTTTAATTGCCCTAATTGTATGGATATCGGACACTACTACCTATATCGGCTTGGGTGTACCAAGGATTGTTGAAGCTTTTGAAACACCCTTACCATGGTACGATTGGTTGGTAAAAACAGGAATGACAGGTTTCACTCTAGGTGCAGGGTTTAAAGGAGGCGAAGTTACTCCCTTGTTCTTCACCGGAGCAACTTTAGGAAATGCCTTATCTACCTGGATCCCTTTACCTTTGGCATTATTAGCAGGAATGGGCTTTGTAGGTGTTTTCTCCGGAGCTACCAACACGCCTATGGCTTGTACTGTAATGGGAATGGAATTATTCGGAGTAGAGTCTGGGCTTTATTTGGCAGTGGCCTGTCTTATTGCTTATCTGTTTAGTGGCCGATCCAGTATCTATTCTGCCCAAAATTTGGAAGGCAAAATTCTCATCTTTCCCTCAAAAAGCCTTTTTTCATCGAGTCGATGGTTTAAAAAGTAAAACACTAAAGTCTATCTTTAGGTAATAGAATCAAGCCTGAATGAAACTGAATTTTAAATTTTTTTCCAATCCCGTTCGCAATTTGTATTTCACACGAAAGCTGAAATCAATTGTAGAAGGTGTAGTTCGTTACGGTAGCTTTATCAGCTTCGGCATTTTATTGTATCATTTGGGATATGAACCCTCTTCAGGTTCCTATGCAATCACCTCCTTTATATTTACGCTTTGTTTGATCTTGATAGGGATAGGATATATCTTAAAAATCCTACTCAATGAACCCTCCATTTTAGTCGGCAGGGTATTATTGGAGCTACTGCTTTCCCTATTCTTAATCGGGTTTTCCTTATTGAGGTGGGATGCATTTGGAATGGAGTTTTCTGAAGGAATTCTAAACTACTCACGTCAGTATTTCCTGGTAAATATCCTCGTTGCCATTCTGTTTTTTATAGAAATCAGCAAGTTTAGTCTAAGCATCAATCGATTAAAAGCCAGCCCAACCCTGGTTTTTATTTTGAGTTTCTTCATCTTGATCTGTATTGGAGCCATCTTATTAAGCCTTCCTCATGCCACTCAAAATGGCATTTCCTTGATTGACGCCCTATTTACCTCCACTTCTGCGGTATGTGTGACAGGTCTGATCGTACTAGACACCGCAAAGGATTTCACATTTTTTGGTCAGACCATCATCATGATCCTTTTTCAAATAGGAGGATTGGGAATGATGACCTTTACCAGTTTTTTTGGTTTCTTTTTTAAGGGTAGCTTCTCCATAGAAAACCAGCTATTCATCAGGGATTACATTAATGAAAACAACGTAGGAGAGATTTATTCCACTCTATTGAAAATCATCTTTTTTACGGTTTTGACGGAGGTAATAGCAGCTTTCCTAATTTACCATTTCACAGCAGACACCTTGTTTAGCTCAAAGGGTGAACAACTATTTTTTGCCGCTTTCCATGCTATTTCAGCATTCTGTAATGCAGGTTTTTCCACTTTGAGCAATGGACTTTATGAATCAGGGTTTAGAGAGGCCTATTCCATGCATTTGGTCTTGGCTTTAGCCATCATTTTAGGAGGCATCGGCTTTCCCGTATTTATCAACTATTACAACTATTTAAAACACGTAGTAGTCGGAGGAACCAAAAAACTCTTGGGAATAGAATCCTATAGACACGTTCCTAGGGTTTCAAATGTCAGCACCAAGCTTTCTTTGTATACCACAGGAGTTCTATTGGTTGTTGGCTTTATCACCTTCTGGGTATTTGAAAGTGAAAGTACCCTTGAAGGGTTGAGTCCTTATGGAAAATTCGCAACAGCAGTTTTTGGAGCAGTTACCCCAAGAACGGCTGGGTTCAATACCGTAGATATGACCTTGCTCACCGTGCCTACTATCTTGATTTATTTGATCCTGATGTGGATAGGTGCTTCACCGGGTTCAACTGGAGGAGGACTTAAAACAAGCACATTTGCTGTCGCTCTATTAAATACGCTTAGCATTGCTACTGGTAAAAAGCGTGTGGAAGTTTTTATGAGGCAAATTTCTTATGAAACCATCCAAAAAGCTTTTGCTGTAATTGCCTTATCCTTTTTAGTAATTGGTTTAGGAATTTTCTTAGTTATGCTTTTTGACCCTCATCTGCCCTTGATCGATGTCGCTTTTGAAGTATTTAGTGCCTTTTCAACCGTAGGGTTGAGTTTGGGAATTACTTCCCAGCTAGGGACAGCCAGTAAATTGGTGATCATGATTTGTATGTTTATGGGTAGGGTAGGCACGTTGACAGTATTGATTGCTATTGTCAGAAAAGCAGGCCAGCATCGCTATAAATATCCAGAGGAAAATGTTTTTATTACGTAAATCTTTTATGCATTGAAACCAAGCATAAAACCATACACCATAAATGGAACTTTAATACTTAAAAGATTCCAAGTGGCCTTTAAAAATCAAATTATAAACACATGAAATACATCATTGTTGGAATGGGAAACTTTGGCGGGTATCTCGCCATGAGACTTACCGATTTAGGCCATGAGGTAATCGGAGTAGATAATAGCGAAAACCGCATTGACCTGATCAGTAACAAAATCACCCATGCGGTGACGATGAACGCTACAGACGCACAAGCAGTGAAAAACTTACCCCTCAAAGACTGTGATGTGGTCATTATTGCCATTGGAGAAGATGTCGGTGCTTCCATCATGTCTACTGCTATTTTTAAACAGCTTCAGGTAAAACGGATCATCGCTAGAGCCATTAATGATTTACATGAGACCGTCATTCGAAGTATTGGAGTTGATGAAATTATCCATCCAGAAGAAGAAACTGCTGATCGATTATCAAAAAGGTTGGAATTGAAAGGAGTGATGGACTCATTGGAGATTTCGGATGAATACAACATTATAGAAGTAAAATTGCCGAAGCGCTATTTCGGAATGAAAGTATCCGAGGCCGACATTCGAAAGGAGTTCTTTTTAAACATTTTGACAGTCATCAAATTAGAAGATAAAACCAACTTGCTAGGTCTTAAAACTCAGGAAAAAAGAGTAATAGGGGTCATCACCCCAGAGTATTTGCTGGAAGAAGGAGATATACTTTTACTATTCGGAAAGATTAAAAACATCCAGGAGTTCCTGAATCTGGAAGATTAGCGTAGGCTGATCCCACAATTTCCACAGAAATTATCTGCAGGTTTCAAATCGTCTTTGCCGCAATTTGGACAAGTAACCAACTTGGGTCTATCAGCTTTCTTCCGCTGAGAAGCCATTTCCGTACTTACGATACCCGTAGGTACAGCAATGATCGCATATCCTAGAAGCATAATAATAGAGGAGACAAACTGGCCTAAAGGAGTAGCAGGAGTGATGTCCCCAAAACCTACCGTAGTCAAGGTAACGATCGCCCAGTACATTCCAACGGGGATGCTCGTAAATCCATGTTCCGGACCTTCAATGATGAACATCAGGGTTCCCATGATCAATACAATAGTCACTACAAACCCTATAAAAATCATTATTTTATGTGAACTGGCACGAAGGGACCTTTGTAAATATTCAGCCTCGGAAACATACCTCCCTAATTTTAGAATTCTGATGACCCGCAACAACCGTAAGGCTCTTACCACCGCCAGAAGCTGGGAATTCACAACAAAAAAGCTCAAATAAGAAGGTAAAATGGCAAGCAAGTCTACCAAGCCATAAAAGCTAAAAATATAGCCTCTGGGTTTTCTGGATAACCAAACCCGGAGTACATATTCTACTGTAAATAAAATCGTAAATACCCATTCTAACCACCAAAACAAGTCTCCATAGGCAGCACGAAGACTTGCCACCGAGTCTAGAATGGAAATAAGAATACTTCCAAAAATCAAAAAAAGCAATACAATGTCGAACGTCTTAGATGCCCAATCATCCGACTCAAAAACTATATGCGCAAGCCGCTTTTTAGTGATTTTCATAAATGAATTTAGGAAAAAATATCAGCCTTCACCATTCAATCTAAATAGTATACACGTTTTACTCTGGTGCTGATGTTGGTTAATAACTCATAAGGAATGGTTCCTATTTGGCTTGCGAGTTCTTTCAAAGAAATCTGCTCTCCGTAGATAATTGCTTCATCTCCTGGTTTGACATCCAAATCGCTCACATCTACCATGCACATATCCATACAAACGTTTCCTACTACCGGAGCTTTTTTCCCCTGAATCAAGACATATCCTTTTCCATTTGAAAATCTTCTGTCATAGCCATCTGCATAACCTATTCCGAGGGTAGCTATTTTCCCTCCCTGAGGTAAAGCTCCTTTCCTAGAATAACCAACTGTTTCTCCTGGATTCAAGGTTTTCACCTGAGAAATAGTAGTTTTTAAGGTACTAATGGACCGAAGCGAATTTCCATATTTACCGGTTACCTCTACTCCATACAAGCCTATTCCAAGTCTGACCATATCAAATTGATATTCTGGAAATGCTGCTATACCCGCAGAGTTAAGAGCGTGAAATAGGGTATTAGGAGGTAAAATTTGCTCCAATTCTGATTTCATTCGCTGGAAACTATGGATTTGTTCTAATGAAAAATCACGATGGAGCTCTTCGTCAGCACCCACCAAATGGGTATACACAGATGCTATTGTTAGATGTTTTGATTTCGAAATCAGCTCTTTTAATTCTTCCAGATGTTTCTCCTCAAAACCCAGTCGGTGCATTCCGGTATCCAAATCCAGGTGGATTGATAAGGATCGTTCATTAACCTCACAATATTGGTTGACCTTTTTGAAAAATTCAGGACTAAAAACCACTGGTTCCAAAGCATACTCATGACACAAATCAATGGACTCCTCTAGGGGGTTCAGAACCATAATCGGTAAAGAAATTCCATGCTTTCTTAACGCAACCCCTTCATCGGTAAAAGCCACAGCCAAATAATCTGCGCCCATGGTTTGTAAATGATTGGCAATTTCTACTGCTCCACCCCCATAGGCAAAAGCTTTTACCATGACCATCATTTTGGTTTCAGGTTTAACCAGCCTTTTATAGAAATTAAAATTATGTGTAAGAGCATTGAGGTTGATCTCTAAAGTTGTCCCATGAATTCGCTGCTGGAGTCTATTGACAACTCTTTCAAAACCAAAGGGGCGTGCTCCTGTGACCAGAATCAAATCATTGGTGAATTGTTCAGGGTCTAGGGCATCAAGCAAATCTTCTGTTCTTGGATACATCTCAAACTTTCCCTGAAAATGATTCCCGATTCGTGCAATGTCTTCACCCACCCCGATAATTTTATCTAAGGGATAATTCACGATCAAATCTGAGACCATGGAATAAACCCGGTCTGGTTCTCCCTGTTGCAATAAATCAGAAAGGATTAAGACCTTTCTGTTTTTGGGACGCTGCTGCTGCATAAAATCCAGCGCTACTTTCAAGCCGGCCAAATCGTTATTATAGGTATCATCAATTATTATAGATTCATGCACTCCTGGCTTCAAAGTCAAGCGCATATCGATCGATTTCAAATGATGCAATCCTTCTTGGATAGATTCTGAAGATTGACCCAATGTTAAGGCCGCTACTAAAACATGGGTAATATTCTCAATAGAGGCTGGATCTCTAAAAGGAACGTGAAAAGTATAGGTGCTTAAATCAGATTTTAATAGGAATATTTTAGTTTGATGATCACTGATTTTAACAGATCTGGTAAAATCTGAACCGGGCTCATCTGACCAAGCTATCAATTTATCTTCTGGGAATGTATTGGCAATCTGGAAAGCCAAGAAGGAATGGTCTTTACAGTAAATCAACAGTTTTGAATGCTCAAAAAGGCTAAGTTTCTCCGAAATTTTTTGCTCTTGATTTTCAAACCCTTCTTGGTGAGCAGTCCCAATATTGGTAAAGATCCCTAAACTCGGTTGAATCATTTTTTCCAAAGCTGCCATTTCTCCGGATTTTGAAATTCCTGCTTCAAGAATTGCCACTTGGTGATCCTTTTCGATTCCAAAAATGGAAAGGGGAACTCCAACCTGAGAATTATAACTTTTAGGGCTTTTGGCTACATGAAATTTTTGGCTTAGGACCTGACCTAACCATTCTTTGACAATGGTTTTGCCATTGCTTCCCGTGATGGAAACTATTGGCTTTTGGAACTGGTTTCGTTGAAATTCAGCAAGCGCCTGTAAAGCTGCTCTGGTATCTTCTACTGCTACATAAGAGGCTGTGTCTTCCTTGGGCTTATAATTTTTTGGAACCAGAAAACATCGAACGCCCAACTCAAAAAGTTGGGGGATAAATACTGTTCCATCCGCTTTTGCGCCTTTCAAGGCAACAAACAAGCTACGACTGGGATGTATAATCTGACGGGAATCAATCGCTAATTGAGAAATCAAATTGCTTTCCAAATTTCCTAAAAGTTCTCCTTTAGTAATTTCAGCAACTTGCTTGATGGTCATTTCCTGCAGCATATTACTCTAGCGTTTCATTCTCCTTTTTTTTAAAAAACACCTGTTTAATCCATCTAGGCAAGAATAGTGCCCCAAGAATCAAGTAAGGGTAATAAGAAAGTAGCCTCCACACGATACTCGTCACAAAGGTGTAGATAGTCAAGAATTGCGTGAAGAATTGCGCAAAGAAAAACTCAGCTGTACCACTGCTACCAGGAGTAGGGGAAATCATCATTACAATCCACATGATGACCTGTCTTGCAAATACGATGATATGATCATTGAGACTCAAAGGCACAAAGGCAGAGATTAGCGCATTCAACATTAAATACCTGGAAGTCCAAATAAAGATCGTAGCTGCTACAATAGGGAGCCAATATTTGAAGTTTTTTCCCGCCAATTCTTTAGATGCTTCAATGATTTGATTCCCATATTCACTTGCATCATGCTTCCATTTCCGGAGCCATTTGATAGAAAAAAGTTTGATCAACACCCATTTGAAAACTCTAGGTCTATAAAATAATGCCGCTGCCATGATTAAGCTATAGGTAGCATAGAGGGCATAACTAATCCAGAAAATTGCCTCCATACTACTTTGCATCTGGGTTTCCAGAACCTTGCTTTCTGGAAATATATTTCCCTTTGCAAAAAACAAGATTACTGGAGCTCCTATGACAAAAAATAAGTTATCCAAAATCGCTGTCACCATGACATAGGCAATCGCTCTTCCTAACTTGATTCCTTCTTTGTTCAATATGAAGATGGCCACTGCGGTACCTCCAACGACAGAAGGGGTTACTGCAGAAGCAAATTCCCATAAAATGATCACATAAATAGACCTTGTCCAGGTAAGTTCTCTATTGGTGATTTCCCGAATCCGATAGATGTATCCAGCATCCCTAAAAAGAATGACTACGACAGCCAAGAAAATCCAAGTCAAGGATGCATCAAAAACGACACTTAAGGTTTCGGCATTGATAGAGGGATCAAAATAAAACATCGCAAAAACGATCCCCAAACCTATGATAATAGGCACCCAAACCTTATTTGGGTTTAATGTTTGAAAGATTTTTTTGTTGTCCAATTTCATACTTAGCCCGCAGCGATTGGCTCAGTCTTTTCCACCCAAAAATTATTAAAGCCTTCACCAATGATAATGGTGACTTTCGAAAGCTGAAGTAATTCTAGAATAGCCAGAAAGGTATAAATCACAAAAATTTTGTCTGGTTTATAGGTGATAAATTCTGAAAATGGTACTTGTTTTTTAAAACTAATTCTTTCCAATACGAAGTCTTTTTGCTGCTCTATGGTATAAGGGTACTGGATGACCGTATGTTTTGTTTCATCCCTTCTTGCTGCCAATTTGGCCATACTCCGCTGAAACACTTTGAGCAGTTTGTATAAATCCACGTGCTGCATTTCAGCATCAACGTCCTCTACCTTACTTAATTCCTGCAGCTCAAAAAGCAAATTTCCTCTCTTTTCCTTGGTTAATCTAGTCTCTTCTAAACTAGCTAAATCCTGTATTACAGATTTGTACTTTTTATACTCCAAAAGGTTTCTGATCAATTCTTCGCGAGGGTCTATTTCTTCACCTTGCTCATTTAATTCAGGTCTTGGAAGCAAAAGTTTGGATTTAATTCGCATTAAAGTTGCTGCAAAGAGAATAAAATCACTTGCTACTTCTATCTCCATTTTTTCCAGATGATGTAGGTAGTCTAAGAAATCATTGGTTATCTTGGAGATAGGAATATCATATATATCCAACTCGTCCCGCTCAATGAAGAATAACATCAAATCGAACGGGCCCTCGAAAAGCGGTAATTTGATTTCGAAACTCAAGGGATATTTAAATTATTGGTTAATTTTGCAACCTTGTAGCCAAAGATATTCAATTAAGCGTAAATTAATTGGACTTAGGCCAAAGAATGAAAAAAGGTAGGCAAAAAGAAATCCTAACTGATTTTAGAACAAATACTTAAAAGGAGAGTTATTTCTTTTTGACACCAGAAATTAGATCATGTTGATTCAACCAGGAGAATTATTAGCGCAAATCAACAGCCCTGCTGACCTGAAGAAGTTTCCTAAGGAAAAACTCGTTCAGATATGCGATGAATTGCGTCAATTTATAGTAGACAACGTTTCCGTGTACGGGGGACATTTTGGTGCAAGTTTAGGTGTAGTAGAGCTGACCGTGGCTCTTCATTACGTTTTAAATACTCCTGAAGATCAATTGGTTTGGGATGTAGGCCATCAAGCCTATGGGCATAAAATCCTAACTGGCCGTAGAGATCAATTTCATACCAATCGCGTGTACGGAGGTATCTCCGGATTCCCTAAAAGAAAAGAGAGCGAATACGACACATTTGGTGTAGGACATTCCAGCACTTCCATTTCTGCTGCTTTGGGAATGGCTGTAGGCTCCAAATACAAAGGAGTTCACAAGCAACATGTCGCTGTCATTGGCGATGGATCTATGACTGGAGGAATGGCATTTGAAGCTATGAACCATGCAGGAGTCAGTGATTCCAATGTCCTGATCATTTTGAATGATAACTGCATGTCCATTGATCCTAATGTCGGAGCACTCAAGGACTACCTCACAGATATTACTACTTCTCATACTTACAATAAAGTAAAAGATGAAGTATGGAAGCTCTTGGGAAAATTCAGCAAATTCGGTTCAAGTGCTCAAGAAGTAATCTCAAAAGTAGAAGGAGCCATCAAATCTGCAGTACTTCACCAAAGTAACTTATTTGAATCCTTGAATTTGAGATACTTTGGTCCAGTAGATGGGCATGATGTAAATCATTTGGCGGAAATACTCAAGGATTTGAAAGATATTCCTGGTCCTAAAATTTTGCACTGTGTCACAGTCAAAGGAAAAGGGTATGCGCCTGCCGAAAATGGAAACAAAACGACTTGGCATGCGCCAGGTACTTTCGATAAAGTAACAGGAGAAATTTTCAAGAAAACTCCTTCAGTTCCCCAAGCTCCAAAGTATCAAGATGTTTTTGGAAACACCTTAGTGGAATTAGCAGAAATGGATGATAGAATCATGGGTGTAACACCAGCCATGCCATCGGGATCATCCATGAATATCATGATGAAAGCCATGCCTGACCGAGCATTTGATGTGGGTATTGCGGAGCAGCATGCCGTTACATTTTCGGCTGGTCTTGCGACACAAGGGTTAGTACCATTTTGTAATATCTATTCCACGTTCATGCAGCGTGCTTATGATCAAGTGGTTCATGATGTATGTCTTCAAAATCTTCCAGTAGTTCTCTGTCTGGATCGAGCTGGTTTTGCTGGAGCCGATGGCCCTACTCACCACGGTGCCTATGACATTGCCTATTTCAGATGCATTCCAAATCTTGTGGTCTCTGCACCAATGAATGAGGAAGAGCTCCGAAATATGATGTATTCGGGTTCTTTGCATAACGGTCCATATTCCATCCGATACCCTAGAGGTAAAGGAGTAATGCCGGAATGGAAAACTCCATTAAGGCAAATTCCTGCAGGTCAGGGACGAATCATTAAAGAAGGAGAGGAAGTAGCCATTTTAACTTTGGGCCACATTGGAAACTACGCTGTTGAAGCCTGTGAAACTCTACAAAAAGAAGGTCTAAATCCTGCGCACTATGACATGCGATTTGTGAAACCTTTAGATGGAGAATTACTCCATGAGGTGTTTGGCAAATTCAAGAAGGTCATCACCGTAGAAGATGGTTGTCTCATGGGTGGTTTCGGATCGGCAGTGCTTGAATGGATGATGGACCATGGCTATCATTCACAAATAAAACGTTTGGGGATTCCAGATGAGGTCATCGAACATGGTGAGCAAATTGAATTGCAGAAAGAGTGTGGTTTTGATCCTGATGGAATTGCAGATGCTGTGAGAAGTATGACAGAAGTGGTCAAATCTCTCTAAAAATCACAAACATGTCTGGTATTGAATTTTTTGAAAAAGGACAGGGTCAGCCTATCGTCCTGATCCATGGTTTTTGTGAAATAGCAGAAATGTGGAATGATTTTGCCAATTCCTTATCCGAGGATTTTAGAATCATTTGTCCAAACCTTCCTGGGATAGGAAATTCCAACCTTGAGCAATCTATTCTGACAATGGAAGAGATCGCCGTTTTATTGGAAAATTGGATGGAGGAAGAAGGCATTTTAAACCCTATAGTAATAGGACATTCATTGGGAGGCTACGTTACTTTGGCGCTCACAGATTTAATGGGGCAAAAGTTAAAAGCCATAGGCCTTTTTAATTCTACTGCATTTTCAGACAGTCAGGAAAAAAAAGAAATGCGAGACCGCACCGTGATTTTCCTTCAGAAATATGGAGTAGAAACCTTTGTTACCTCCTTTGTTCCACCTCTTTTTCCGGAAACTAGAAGAGAGGAATTAAATTCAGACATCAAACAAGCCATCGAACAAGGAAAAAATTGTTCGCTAGAGGGATTAATCGCGCTTACCAAAGCAATGAGAGATCGAAAAGATCGCTTTGAAGTTTTGGCAAATTTCAAGGGTCCTAAATTGATGATTGCTGGTGAATTGGATACAGCAGTACCTATAGAAGCGAGTAGAAAACATCAAAAAGCTGTCACCAACTATGTTGAACTTCCAGCCACTGGGCATGTAGGAATGATTGAAAGAAAGGAAGAAACGATTGAGATCATCCGTTCTTTTGCCAAAAGCCTAACCTAATTAATCCTTGATCAAAAGACCCTATCAAATGGATTATAAAGTCTTTCCTAAAGATTCCATTAACTTTTCTAGGTACTCTTGGTCGGTTTGATCAAAATCATCCAGTTGATCAGAATCAACATCCAAGATCATTGCAACCTGTTTATCTTTAAATACGGGAACTACAATTTCTGATCTTGAGGCAGAGCTACATGCAATATGGCCTGGAAAAGCATCTACATCCGGAACAAGTTGTGTTTTGGCTTCTTGCCAAGCTGTACCACAAACCCCTTTTCCTATGGAAATCCGAGTACAAGCAATTGGTCCCTGGAATGGACCCAATACCAATTGAGTTTCCTTCACCAAATAAAAGCCAACCCAAAAAAAGCCGAAAGCCTCTTTCAAAGCAGCAGAAATATTGGCCAAATTGGCATATAAGTCTGGTTCACCGCTTATCAATGCTTCAATTTGCGGAATTACTGCTTCGTATTTCTCTTCCTTGGTCGCAGCTTCTGGAATATATAGATTTTCAGACATGATAATAAATTGCTAGACGATCTTCTAAAACTGAAATTAATTCGGAGGCAGGCTTTTGAATGATTGGAGCAACAATTCCTTCCTCAAATTTATTTTGGCTGGTAAACACACGAGCTTCGTCCCAAAGTTCAGATTCCAGAAATTTATTTAATAGGAAACTTCCGCCTTCGACAATCAGACTTTGAATTTTCTTTTGATGCAAATCTTGAAGTATATCCTGAACAGAAAATCCCGATTTTAGTTTCACCAACTCTAGATTACCATGAACCTCTGATTTTTGTGTGTTATAACAAATTGTAGGGACCGCTTGATCAAATAGCTTTAGGTCCTTTGGTAACTCCATCCTACTATCTATTACGATTCTCAATGGATTTTTACCTACCCAATCCCTTACATTAAGGGCTGGGTTGTCGTACTTGGCCGTGTTTTTCCCAACCATAATTGCATCCTCCTCAGCTCTCCACTTATGAACCAATTGACGGCTTGAAAAATTACTTATCCATTTTGAGGAAAAATCTTTCTTGGCAACGAAGCCGTCAGCGGTTTGGGCCCACTTTAGGATTACATAAGGTCGTTTCTTTTCTATTTGGGTAAAAAATCTGCGGTTTTGCCATCGAGCTTCTTTTTCTAAAATTCCCGTCACCACCT